>NZ_JAIXMK010000099.1:0-11950 GCF_020328095.1 Streptomyces sichuanensis | reverse complement strand
CCCCGGCTCCGGCCCCCGCGCCGGTGGCCCCGGCCGCTCCGGCCCCCGCCGCGGTCACCCCGGCGGCCGACGGCGCCTACGTCACCCCGCTGGTGCGCAAGCTCGCCGCCGAGTCCGGCGTCGACCTGAGCACGGTCGCGGGCACCGGCGTCGGTGGCCGCATCCGCAAGCAGGACGTCATCGCCGCCGCCGAGGCCGCCAAGGCCGCGCAGGCCCCGGCCGCCGCTCCGGCTGCCGCCCCGGCCGCCGCCGCGCCGAAGGCTCCGGCTCTTGAGGCGTCCCCGCTGCGCGGTCAGACGGTCAAGATGCCGCGCATGCGCAAGGTCATCGCCGACAACATGATGAAGGCGCTGCACGGCCAGGCGCAGCTGACCTCCGTGGTCGAGGTGGACATCACCAAGATCATGCGGATGCGCAACAAGGCCAAGGACGCCTTCGCCGCCCGTGAGGGCGTCAAGCTGTCCCCGATGCCGTTCTTCGTCAAGGCCGCCGTCCAGGCGCTGAAGGCCCACCCGGTCATCAACGCCCGGATCAACGAGGACGAGAACACCATCACCTACTTCGACTCCGAGAACGTCGGCATCGCCGTCGACTCGGAGAAGGGCCTGATGACCCCGGTCATCAAGGGTGCGGGTGACCTCAACATCGCGGGCATCGCGCGCAAGACCGCGGAGCTGGCCGGCAAGGTCCGTTCCAGCAAGATCAGCCCGGACGACCTGGCCGGCGCGACCTTCACGATCAGCAACACCGGCTCGCGCGGTGCGCTGTTCGACACGGTCATCGTGCCCCCGAACCAGGTCGGCATCCTGGGTATCGGTGCGACCGTCAAGCGCCCGGTGGTCATCAACCACCCGGAGCTCGGCGAGACCATCGCGATCCGCGACATGACGTACCTGGCGCTCTCCTACGACCACCGCCTGGTGGACGGTGCCGACGCGGCCCGTTACCTGACCACGGTCAAGCAGATCCTGGAGGCCGCCGAGTTCGAGACCGAGATCGGTCTCTGACCCGAGCGTTTCCGTCAGTGAGCGCTGAAGGGCGCGGCCCCGGTTCCGTACTCCGTACGGGCCGGGGCCGCGCCCTTCCGTCTGCCCGCTGCGGTTCCCGGGGGACGCCCCCCCGGACCCCCGGCCGGACCGTCGGGCCGGGGGAAGCGTCGATAATGACGTAACCGGCAGATCCGACCAAGGAGAGAAATGACCCCGCCCGTCGTGCATTCGCTGCGCGAGCAGATCCGCGAGCACATCCTCGAAGGGATCGTGAGCGGCCGCTGGCAGCCGGGCGAGCGCATCGTGGAGCGCCGGATCGCCGCCGAGCTGCTGGTGAGCCAGACCCCGGTGCGCGAGGCACTGCGCGAGCTGGAGTCGCTGCGGCTGATCGAGTCCGTTCCCAACAAGGGCGTGCGGGTCCGTGACCTGAGCGCCGCCGACCTCAAGGAGAGCTACCCGGTCCGGGCGGGTCTGGAGCAGGTGGCCGCCGAGCTGGCCGCGGACGCCCTGGCCGAGGACGTCTCGGCGCTGGAGCGGGAGGTGGCCGCCCTGCAGGTGGCGGACCGCGCGGGCGACAGCGAGGCGCAGGCCCGCCACACGGTCGCCTTCCACCGCGAGATCGTGCGGGCCGCCGGGAACTCGGTGTTGCTGCACACGTGGGAGTCGCTGGGCATCGAGGTGTGGACGACGCTGTCGATCCGCTGGCTGAGCCCGGAGCCGCGGGCCCACGCCGAGGACCACGCGGAGATCGTCCGGGCCTTCCGGCGGCGGGATCCGGCCATCGGCGAGGTCCTCAAGCGGCACGTGCTGAACTGCGCACCGCGAATCTGACGGCCAGGCATTGATCGATCATCGATCAAAGGCGTATCGTCTCCGCCGGAGCCGCGTCGCGCGCCCTGTCCTGTGACGCGGAGCGGCTCAGGGGTGACGACAGGACCCCGCGCGCTCGTCCATGCCCTGACTCGGCACGCGGGCTCCTGTCGTCACGCCCCGCTGTCGGTGGCACCCGGCATCATGGGCCCATGCGTGCGTCCCGTCTGATCAAGCTGATGCTCCTGCTCCAGTCCCGCCCGTCGATGACCGGCACGGAGCTCGCGCGTCAGCTGGAGGTCTCGGAGCGCACGGTCTCGCGGGACGTCCTCGCCCTGTCCGAGGCGGGCGTCCCCGTCTACGCCGACCGCGGCCGCACCGGCGGGTACCGCCTCGTCGGCGGCTACCGCACGCGGCTGACCGGCCTGGGCCGTACGGAAGCCGAGGCGCTCTTCCTCTCCGGCGTGCCGTCGGCGCTGCGCGACATGGGCCTGGCCGACGCCGCCTCCGCCGCCCGTCTGAAGGTGTCCGCCGCGCTCCTGCCCGAGCTGGGCGACGCGCCCGCGAGTGCGGCCCAGCGCTTCCACCTCGACGCCCCCGGCTGGTGGCAGCCCCACGACCCGCCCCCGCTGCTGCCCGCCCTCGCCGACGCCGTCTGGGACGACCGGCGCGTCACGGCCCGCTACCGGCGGCGGGAAACGGAGTCCGAGCGGGAGCGGGAGCTGGAGCCGTACGGGCTCGTCCTGAAGGCCGGCGTCTGGTACGTGGCGGCCCGGGCCGGCGACGACTTCCGCGTCTACCGCGCGGACCGCTTCACCGCGGTGACGGTCGGCGCGGAGCGCTTCCGCCGCACCGCCGACTTCGATCTGCCGGGCTTCTGGGAGGAGCGGGCGGCGCAGTTCGCCCGCTCGATCCTGCGCGACCGGGTGGAGCTGCGGCTGAGCCCGGAGGGGGCGCGCCTCCTGCCGCACGTCACGGATCCCGTGGCGGCCCGTGAGGCCCTGGCGGAGGCCGGCCCGCCGGACGGGCGGGGCCGTACGACCCTCACGCTGCCCGTGGAGACACAGGAGGTGGCGTACGCCCAGCTGCTGGGCCTGGGCCCGGAGGCGGAGGTGCTGGGGCCGCCGGAGCTGCGCGAGCGGTTCGCGCGGGCGGCCGCCCGCAGCGCCGGCCTCTACCGGTAGTCGTCGGCGGGGGCGTCCTTGCCGCCGAAGACCACGTCCTTGAAGTACGCGAAGCAGTCCGGCCGCGAGCCGTCCAGGTCGTCGAAGCCGTACGCCGCGGCCAGCTCGCCGCTGGAGAGCGACCTGCCGTTCCAGCGGGCGCGGTCCGGATCGGCGGCGAGGGCGGCCACGCCTCGCCCGATGAACGCGGGGGACTCGGAGATGGCGAAGTGCGGGCTCTTGGCCACCGCGTCCCGCCAGGTGGCCTCGGTGACGCCGAAGTGGTCGAGCATCTCCTCCGAGCGCAGGAAGCCGGGCGTGAGGGAGACGGCCGTGCCGCCGTACTCCTCGATCTCCCGGGCGAGGCCGAGGGCCATGCGGATGGGGGCGTACTTGGCCAGGTCGAAGAAGAGGTTGCCCCGGTAGGTGCGGTTGAACTCCTCCGTGCCGTCCGTGATCTCCACGACGAGCCCGCCGGGCCGCCGGACGAGCAGCGGGAGGGCGAAATGGCTGGTGATCGCGTGCGTGTCGACGGACAGCCGCAGCATCCGCAGCCCCTTCTCCAGGTCCACCTCCCAGACCTTCGTGTCGAACTCGATCAGGTGGTCCCCGCCCCAGACGTCGTTGACGAGGACGTCGAGCCGCCCGTGGTCGCGGTCGATGCGCTCGACGAGGGCCCGCACCTGCGCGGGCTCCAGGTGGTCGGTGGGCACGGCGACGCCGGTGCCGCCCGCGGCCGTCACCAGCTCGGCGGTCTCCTCGATGGTCTCGGGGCGGTTCACCTCGCTGCGCCGGCCACGGGTCGAGCGCCCCGTCGCGTAGACGACGGCGCCCCGGGCGCCCAGCTGCACGGCCATGGCCCGCCCGGCGCCGCGCGTGGCCCCCGCGACCAGGCACACGCGGCCTTCCAGGTCCTTCGGCGCGTTCATGAACGGTCTCCTCTCGTCGCTCCTCGCTGACGGGACCGACGCTCCCATCGAATCCGGACATCTTCTGTCGTGTTTTTCCGGCGGGTTTTCCGGGGCGAGCGGACCTCGGGCCGCATCCGGCCGCTCCCGGCCCACCGATAACAACACGGCCGCATCCGGCACGCCCGGGGTGCGTGGCCCGGCGGCAGGCCCGATGCTGGTCCCGTGATGGACGAGACGGAGTTCTGGGAGCTGATCGACAGCACGCGCGAGGCCGCCGACGGGGATGCCCAGGACCAGGCAGATCTCCTGGTCGAGAGGCTGACGCAGCTCGACCCCGACGCCGTGCTCGACTTCTCCCGGCACTTCGAGGCGCGGTACAACCGTGCGTACCTGTGGGACCTGTGGGGGGCGGCCGGCGTGCTGCTCGGCGGTGCGAGCGACGACGCCTTCGACTACTTCCGCTGCTGGCTGATCGGCCAGGGCCGGGAGGTGTTCGAGGGTGCGGTGCACGACCCGGACGCGCTCGCGGACCTCCTGGAGGACTTCGACGAGGAGGTGGACGGGGACGGGGAGGACCTGGGGTATGCGGCGGACGAGGCGTACGAGCAGCTGACGGGGGTCGAGACCCCCGACCTGGGCCTGCCGCCCCCGCCGTCCGAGCCGCTCGGCACGCCCCTCGACCTGGAGGACGAGGCGGCGCTGGCGGAACGGCTCCCCAAGGTGTGGGACAGATTCGGCTCCTGACCGGGTAAGGGTCCGCCCATGCGCATTGCGGTAACCGGTTCGACCGGCGTCATCGGCACGGCTCTCGTGCGCTCCCTGGAGGCCGACGGCCACGAGGTGGTGCGCCTCGTCCGCCGCCCGCCCCGGCACTCCGGCGAGGTGCGGTGGGATCCGCGGCGGCCGGGGACACCTCCCGGCGGCGACGGGGAGAAGGTGAACACCGAGGCCCTGGCCGGCTGCGAGGCGGTGGTGCACCTGGCCGGGGCGGGCATCGGCGACCACCGCTGGACGGACGCGTACAAGAAGGAGATCCGCGACAGCCGGGTGCACGGCACGCGAGCGATCGCCGAGGCCGTGGCGGCGCTCGGCACTCCGCCCCGCGTCCTGCTGAGCGCCAGCGCGATCGGCATCTACGGCGACACCGGCGACCGGACCGTCGACGAGAGCGCCCCGCCCGGCAGCGGCTTCCTGGCCGAGGTCTGCCAGGAGTGGGAGCAGGCGACGGGCGCGGCCGTGGAGGCGGGCGTCCGCACCGTGCTCCTGCGCACCGGCCTGGTCGTCTCCCGCGACGGAGGGGCCTGGGGAAGCATGCTGCCGCTCTTCAGACTCGGGCTCGGGGGGCGGCTGGGGAGCGGCCGGCAGTACTGGAGCTTCATCGCCCTGCAGGACCACATCGCAGCGCTGCGCCACCTGCTGGACGGCCCCTCGCTCTCCGGCCCGTTCAACCTCACCGCACCGCATCCGGTCACCAACCGCGAGGCGACCGAGGCGACGGGGCGCGTGCTGAAGCGCCCGACGCTCTTGCCGGCGCCCGCTCCGGCGCTCAGGCTCGTCCTGGGCGGGCTGGCCGGTGAGGTCCTGGGCAGCCAGCGCGTCCTGCCGCGCCGCCTGCTGGAGTCCGGCTTCTCCTTCGCCTGCCCGGACGTCGAGAGCGCCGTACGCGCGTCGCTGGCGGGCAGCTGACGCTCCCCCACCCCGCATCACAACGGTGCCGCGTGCGACCACCGTGCGACCGTGCTCGCCCTGTGCGCGACTGTTATTGACCGGAATTCTCTCTACGGTCGAGGCGAACTCGCGCATCGCCGCCGCCGGTTGAGGGCATCAGGCCCCCGAGCGAGCGGACCGACCCCGGGAGGGCACGTGCTCAGCAGCGCACGCCACACCGCACACCACGCTGACGTCGTCATCGTGGGCGCCGGCCTCGCCGGCCTTACTGCGGCTCACCATCTCACCAGTGCCGGGGTAACAGTCACCGTCCTGGAGGAAGCCCCTTACCCGGGCGGCCGCATGACCACCGAGGAGATCGACGGCTTCCGGCTGGACCGCACGGGACAGCTGCTCAACACCTCCTTCCCGGAGCTCTTCCGCACCCCCGGCCTGGAGGCCCTCAAGCTGCGCCCCTTCACCCCCGGGGTGCTGGTCCACACCGACGGCCGCAACCTCCGCACCGGCGAACTGCGGGGCGCCAAGCGCGCCTTCACCACCGCCCGGGCCTTCGCCGCGGCACGCGCCTCCCGCAGCGCCGGCCTCGACCAGGCGCGCCTCGGCGCGGCCCTGGCCCGCCTCGCGTCCCTGCCCATGGACCGCATGCTGGCCCGCCCCGACCGGCCCACGGCGGCGACCCTCGCGGGCCGCGGCCTGCCGGCCCGGACCGTGGAGGGCTTCCTGCGCCCGCTGCTGACCTCCCTGCTCTCCGACCCGGACCTCACCACCTCCAGCCGTTGCGCGGACCTGGTCCTGCGCGGCTACGCCCGCGGCCGCCTGTGCCTGCCGGCCGGGGGCGCGGGCGTCCTGCCCCGGCTGCTGGCCGCCCAGCTGCCGCCGGAGACGGTCCGTACGGGCGTACAGGCCACGTCCGTCGGCACCACGTCCGTCGCCACGGCGGCGCACGGGGAGGTCAGGTGCCGCTCGGTGATCGTGGCGACGGGCGCGCGGGCCGCCGCGGAGCTGATCCCGGGCCTGCGGCTGCCCGGCTTCCACCCGGTGACGGTCCTGCACCACACCACCGACGCCCCGCCGCTGCGCGACGCCTCGCTGCTGCTGACCGGCACCCGCCGGGGCCCGGTGGCCCACACCACGGTGGCCAGCGAGGTGGACCCCGACCGCGCGCCCCGGGGCCGCACCCTGATCACGTCCACGGTCCTGGGCACGGCGGCGGGCCTGCCCGTCACCGAGCTGGACCGCCGGGCGAGGGCCCAGCTGTCCCACGTCTACGACACCTCGACCACGGCGTGGCAGCTGCTGTCCGCCCACCACGACCCGGACGCGGTCCCGGCGATGCCGGCCCCCCACGACGTCCGCCGCCAGGTCCGCCTCCTGTCCGGCCTCTACGTGTGCGGGGACCACCGCGACACCAGCACGGTCCAGGGCGCCCTCTTCTCGGGCCGCCGCGCCGCCCAGGCGGTCCTGCACGACCTGGGCATCCGCCCGGGCTACGCCGCGCAGACGCTGCGGGCGGCGTAGCCACAGCCCCGGCCGCCCGACGGGGGGCCGGGGACGGGGGGCCGGGCTAGAGTCCGGCCACCTTCTCCCGGTAGGCCCGGACGGCCGCCGCGTCGCGGTACGGCTCCAGCCGGCGCTCGAAGTCCCGTACGTACTCCAGCGCCCGCACCGAGCGCATCTCCGCCGCCTGCTGCGCCGCCTCCGCGCCCAGCAGGCACGCCTGCTCCAGCTCGCCCAGCCCGAGCCGCGCCGACGCCAGCACCACCCGGCAGAACAGCCGGCTGCGCGCGTACGCCGGGCTCCGCAGCTGCAGCGACCGCTCCGCGTGCTGGGCGGCGGCCCGGTACTGCTGCAGGTCGCGGTGGCAGTGCGCGAACTCGTCGGCGAGGTGCGCCTCGTCGAAGAACCGCGCCCAGTACGGCACGTCGTCCCCCGCCCGCGAGCTCTCCAGCGCCCGTTCCGCCCGGGCCAGGGACGCCGAGCAGGCCCGCACCTCGCCCAGCACCCCGTGCCCGCGCGCCTCCACGCCGTGCAGCAGCGACTGGACGACCGGCGGCGCCCCGGAGCCGACGCCCTGCTGGGCGACGCGCGCGAGCTGCACTGCCTCGCGTCCGTGGCCCAGGTAGACGGCCTGCCGGCTCATGGTGACGAGGACGTACGAGCCGTAGGCCCGGTCCCCGGCGGCCTGGGCCAGCCGCAGCGCCTGCACGTAGTAGCGCTGGGCGAGCCCGTGCGCCGCGATGTCGTACGAGGTCCATCCGGCGAGCCGGGTCAGGTCGGCCGCGGCGGCGAACAGCCGCCGGCCGGTCGTCTCCCCGTACGTCCCGCGCAGCATCGGCTCGGTCTCGTGCTCCAGATAGCGCACGAGCGCCTGCCGGGCGTGCCCGCCGCCGTAGGCGTGGTCGATGGTCCGGAAGAGCTCGCCGACGGACCGCAGGGCGGCGATGTCGCCCATGGAGACCCGGCTGCCGGGTGCCCGCTCGGTGAGCCGTTGCCGGGGCAGCGACACCTGCCCGCCGCGCGCCTGCAGCGGCAGGCGTGCGCCCTCGGCCGAGGGCGCGGGGGTGGCGCCGCGCGCCACCCGTTCGTCCGCACGCCCGATGAGCCAGTCGCGGCTCGGCACCACCAGCCCGGCCGGGGTGAAGGCGATCTTCCGTAGCTCGGTGTGGCTGCCGGAGTCCTTGCGCCAGAGCCCGCTGACGATGTCAATGGCCTCCTCCGGCGACGCGGCGAATTCCAGCCCGGCATACACGGGGGCGCACGCGTCGAGCCCGAGGTCCTGCGCCGACAGCCGGCGCCCGAGCCGCCGGGTGAACACCTCGGCGATCAGGGCGGGCGTGGTCCCGCGCGGCTGCTGCCCGCGCAGCCACCGGGTGACCGAGGTCTTGTCGTACCGCAGGTCGAGGCCGTGCTCCAGACCCAATTGGTCGACGCGGCGGGCCAGGCCCGCATTGGAGAAGCCGGCCTCCGCGATGAGCGCAGCGAGCTGACGGTTGGGGATGCGCTGTGGGGGTCGTTCCGTCATCAGCCTGCCGGTCTCCCTGGATCTTTCCTGGATCTTTGTTCCTGGAACGGCGTGAACTTAGCGGCCCCCGCCGCCCCGATCGCCACCTTCGCCCCGCATTCATCCGATCGTGTGAGGACAGATCAAATAGCCGCGGAGGGTCACTCCGGGCGACGGCCGCCTGCGGGGTTGCCGGCGCCCCGCCGTACAGTGGCAAGGGCGTGTCGTACGCCGAGAGACACCGAGACCGAGCGAGACGGACCGGGGGACGAGCCACCGGTGCGAAGAGGAGCTGCCGTGACTGAGCTGCGCTTTGTCCACCTGGGCTTCGGGGCGGACGCCGTCGAGTACCAGGAGGCGTGGCAGGAGCAGCGCACGGTCCACGCGGCCCGGTTCGCGGACGAGATCCCCGACACCTGCCTGCTGCTGGAGCACCCGGCGGTCTACACGGCCGGACGGCGCACGGAGGACAGCGAGCGCCCCCTGGACGGCACCCCCGTGGTGGACGTCGACCGCGGCGGGAAGATCACCTGGCACGGCCCGGGCCAGCTCGTCGGCTACCCCATCCTCAAGCTCCCCCGCCCGGTGGACGTGATCGCCCATGTGCGCCGCCTGGAGGAGGCCCTGATCCGCACCTGCGCGGAGCTCGGCCTGGAGACCACCCGGGTGGAGGGCCGCAGTGGCGTCTGGGTCCTGGGCGACCCGGTGGAGCAGCGCCCGGCGATCCCCGGGCTGGACCTGGACTTCGACCCGCGGCTGACCGACGAGGAGTTCGACCCGCGGCTGAACGGCCCGGAGTACGCCCCGTCCAACGCCGGCCAGCGCCGCGAGGACCGCAAGCTGGCGGCGATCGGCATCCGCATCGCCAAGGGCGTCACCATGCACGGCTTCGCCATCAACTGTGATCCGGACAACACCTGGTTCGACCGCATCGTGCCCTGTGGCATCCGCGACGCCGGTGTGACCTCGCTCTCCAATGAGCTGGGCCGGAAGGTGACCGTGGCCGAGGTGGTTCCCCTGGTGGAGAAGCATCTGCGGGAGGTCCTCCGGTCGCAGGAGCCCCTCCCCCGGGCCGTGGCGGCCCAGGCGAGCTGACGGGCCGCCTCCGCTGGAGGCGGCGGCGTCAGAGCAGAGGAAATAACGGGCGTACCCTGGTGTTCGCCGAGGAATCGAAGTCATAGGGAGCCGGACGTGTCCGCTGTCGCACCCGACGGACGCAAGATGCTGCGCTTGGAGGTCCGGAACGCCCAGACCCCCATCGAGCGGAAGCCCGAGTGGATCAAGACCCGCGCGAAGATGGGCCCCGAGTACAAGGAGCTCCATGGCCTGGTGAAGCGCGAGGGCCTGCACACCGTGTGCCAGGAGGCCGGCTGTCCCAACATCTACGAGTGCTGGGAGGACCGCGAGGCGACGTTCCTCATCGGCGGCGACCAGTGCACCCGGCGATGTGACTTCTGCCAGATCGACACGGGCAAGCCGCAGGCGCTGGACCGCGACGAGCCGCGCCGCGTGGGCGAGTCCGTCGTGGCGATGGACCTGAACTACGCCACCATCACGGGCGTCGCCCGCGACGACCTGGCGGACGGCGGCGCCTGGCTGTACGCCGAGACCGTGCGCGAGATCCACCGGCAGACCGCCGGCCGCGAGGGCGGTCACACCAAGGTGGAGCTGCTCGCCCCCGACTTCAACGCGGTCCCGGAGCTGCTCGAAGAGGTCTTCGAGTCCCGCCCCGAGGTCTTCGCGCACAACGTCGAGACCGTCCCGCGCATCTTCAAGCGGATCCGCCCGGGCTTCCGCTACGAGCGCTCGCTGGAGGTCATCACCCGCGCCCGCACGGCCGGCCTGGTGACCAAGTCCAACCTGATCCTCGGCATGGGCGAGACCCGCGAGGAGATCAGCGAGGCCCTGCAGGATCTGCACGACGCCGGCTGCGACCTGATCACCATCACCCAGTACCTGCGCCCGTCGGTCCGCCACCACCCGGTGGAGCGCTGGGTGAAGCCGCAGGAGTTCGTGGAGCTGAAGGAGGAGGCCGAGGAGATCGGCTTCGCCGGCGTCATGTCCGGCCCCCTCGTCCGCTCCTCGTACCGGGCGGGCAGGCTGCACCAGCAGGCGATGGAGCGGCGGAGCCGAGCCGAGGCGTAACTCGGCGCACTGACGCGTACCGACGCGGCCCGCACCCTCCGGCGACAGCTGGGGAAGGTACGGGCCGCGTCAACGTTTCATAGGTGTTTGACCAACAGGTCATCCATTGGTAACACCGTTCAGTGACGATAGATGTACGCACAGCAGTACGACCCACCGGGTACGGCTGTGCACCCGTGCGCACCCCCGTGCACGACCCCCGTTCGGCCCACTGCACGACCTCACCCTCCACGCCTACGCATCCTTCCGCTCCCGAGGGGAAAACCGACATGCAGGCCGCGCCCGGTACCGCAGTTCTGGCGACCGTCTCCAGTGCCTCGTCCACCTTGCCTTCCACGCTCTCCGTCCGGCCTCCGTCCGTCACCGGGGCCCTGCGCGCGCTGGAGGGGCTGCTGATGCGCGGCGGGCAGCGCACAGCCCGCCGGAACGCCTGGACGGCCGTGCTGGAGGACCGGCGCCGGGCGAAGGACCGGCGCGAGGCGCAGCACGTGCTGGAGGCCGTGGCGGCCCCCGGTCCGCAGGCGACGTAAACTGCGCCGTATGGCGAGGAAGGAAACATCCGAGAACCCCGGGCGACTGAAGCAGATCGCCCTGACCTACAAGATGACCAAGAAGGTCGACTCGAAGGTCGGTCTTGTCGTCGCAGCTGTGGGCATTGTCACCTTCGGTGTACTCCTTGCCATCGGCTTCTGGATCGACCACCCGGTCTACCTGGGCATCCTGGGCTTCCTGCTGGCTTTCCTCGCGATGGCGATCGTCTTCGGGCGCCGCGCCGAGCGCGCCGCCTTCGGGCAGATGGAGGGCCAGCCGGGCGCGGCTGCCGCGGTCCTGGAGAACATCCGGCGCGGTGGCTGGACGACGACACCCGCGGTCGCGATGAACCGCAACCAGGACGTCGTCCACCGGGCCGTCGGCAAGGCGGGCATCGTGCTGGTCGGCGAGGGCAACCCGAACCGGGTCAAGGCCCTGCTGGCGGCCGAGAAGAAGCGCATGGCGCGCATCGTCGCGGACGTGCCGGTGCACGACATCGTCGTGGGTGACGGCGAGGGCCAGGTGTCGCTGAAGAAGCTGCACACCACCCTGCTGAAGCTGCCGCGGGTGCTGCCGGGCGCGCAGGTGACGGCCGTGAACGACCGTCTGCGGGCGCTGGGCGACCTGATGAGCAACATGCCGATCCCGAAGGGCCCGATGCCCAAGGGCACGAGAATGCCGAAGGGCCGCTGACGCGGCGGCCACACGAACCGCTGGAGAAACGGGGCGGGG
>NZ_JAIXMK010000098.1:0-30065 GCF_020328095.1 Streptomyces sichuanensis | reverse complement strand
CCCCCCCCCCGCCCCGTTTGTTTCGCTTTGTTTCGCTTTGTTGCGCGTGGTGTGTCGCGGTGTGTACGGCAGCGGTCCTAGATGCGCACCTGGACGGCGCGGGCGAGCCGGTCGTGCAGGCCGCGGGTGTCGCGGTCCCAGACGACGGCGGGGACGACGAGGAGGAGGAGCACGCTGCGCAGCAGGACGCGCGGCAGGGACAGCCGGGCGCCGTCCTCGCCGATGACGCGCAGGCCCAGCAGCCGCTTGCCGGGGGTGCAGCCGATGGTGCCGACGGTGAGCAGGCTGAGCAGCAGGAAGATCAGCAGGGCCCAGTTCCCGGCTCGCTGGGGGTCGCCGGCGGCGAGGAAGCCGTAGGCGATGAGCATGCAGAGCGCCCAGTCGACGACGAGGGCCCCGATGCGCCGGCCGATGGGGGCGACGGCCCCCGGCCCGCTCTCCGGCAGCCCGAGGCGCTCGCCGCGGTGGCCGAATTCGATGCCCATGTCCTCCGCGGCCGCGCGGGGACCGGAAAGCCATGATCCGATTGCTTGCCTGTTGTCCACCCGTCCACGGTACTGCGACCGCATACGTTCTCCGGGGGCCGGGTGGGGGAAAGGCGCCGCAGTCACGGGGCGCCCGCACGAGAGGCAGGTGACGTCGACAGCGCGGCGGTTAACCTCGGCGAAACAAATGGGTCATGCTTGGGAAATCCCGTCTCTCTAGGGTCTGCCGCAGCGCGCCATTGCGATACGGACCGCGCCACCGAAGCAATCCCCGACCGCGTGCGGCCGGGCTAGGAGGAGTTGGATGTTCCAGAACGCCGACGAGGCCAAGAAGTTCATCAAGGATGAGGACGTCAAGTTCGTCGACGTCCGATTCTGCGACCTGCCTGGCGTGATGCAGCACTTCACGATCCCGGCCGCGGCCTTCGACCCCAACGAGGAACTGGCGTTCGACGGCTCGTCGATCCGCGGCTTCCAGGCCATTCACGAGTCGGACATGGCGCTGCGTGCCGACCTCTCCACGGCCCGCATGGACCCGTTCCGGCGCGACAAGACGCTGAACATCAACTTCTTCATCCACGACCCGATCACGGGTGAGCAGTACAGCCGCGACCCGCGCAACATCGCCAAGAAGGCGGAGGCGTACCTCGCCTCCACCGGCATCGCGGACACCGCGTTCTTCGGCCCCGAGGCCGAGTTCTACGTCTTCGACAGCGTCCGCTTCGAGACCAGCGCGAACCAGTCCTTCTACCACATCGACTCCGAGGCCGGCGCCTGGAACACCGGTGCGGTCGAGAACAACCGCGGTTACAAGGTCCGCTACAAGGGCGGCTACTTCCCGGCCCCGCCGGTCGACCACTTCGCCGACCTGCGCGCCGAGATCTCCCTGGAGCTGGACAAGGCCGGCCTGCAGGTCGAGCGCCAGCACCACGAGGTCGGCACCGCCGGCCAGGCCGAGATCAACTACAAGTTCAACACGCTGCTCGCCGCGGCCGACGACCTGATGCTCTTCAAGTACATCGTGAAGAACGTCGCGTGGCGCAACGGCAAGACCGCGACCTTCATGCCGAAGCCGATCTTCGGTGACAACGGCTCGGGCATGCACGTCCACCAGTCGCTGTGGAGCAACGGCGAGCCGCTCTTCTACGACGAGCAGGGCTACGCGGGCCTCTCGGACACCGCCCGCTACTACATCGGCGGCATCCTCAAGCACGCCCCGTCGCTGCTGGCCTTCACCAACCCGACGGTGAACTCCTACCACCGCCTGGTCCCCGGCTTCGAGGCCCCGGTCAACATGGTCTACTCGCAGCGCAACCGCTCCGCCGCGATGCGCATCCCGATCACGGGCTCGAACCCGAAGGCCAAGCGCGTCGAGTTCCGCGCCCCGGACCCGTCCTCCAACCCGTACCTGGCCTTCTCGGCCCTGCTGCTGGCCGGTCTGGACGGCGTCAAGAACAAGATCGAGCCGGCCGAGCCGATCGACAAGGACCTCTACGAGCTCTCCCCCGACGAGCACGCGAACGTCCCCCAGGTCCCGACCTCCCTCCCGGCCGTCCTCGACGCCCTGGAACAGGACAACGAGTACCTCCAGGCCGGCGGTGTCTTCACCTCCGACCTGATCGAGACCTGGATCGACTACAAGCGCACCAACGAGATCGCCCCGATCCAGCTCCGCCCGCACCCGCACGAGTTCGAGATGTACTTCGACATCTAAATCCTGCGGCCGGGCGCCCGGAAAGGGCCCTGTGCGACTGAGCCCCGTCACCTGCCATCGGGCGGTGACGGGGCTCAGTGCTGTGCTGGGCGAAGAGTTGGGGCGGAGTTTTCTTCGCGTCATGTGGTGGCCATGTGGACCTAACGGCGACTGGTGGGATGTGTGGGGTTCCCTTTAGCTTCCGTGCGCATAGGGTTACCGCAGGTTACCGCCCTACCGAGGGAGACGCAGTGCCGTTCCTGAAGAGTGCTCGTTCCGCCCCGCTCATGGCCGTTGCGGCCACCGCGCTCGTTGCCGTGGCCGCGCCGCCCGCTGCTGCCGCACCTGCCGCCGCTCCGCCGGTGAAGGTGCTGAGTTACAACGCGTTCCTCATGAGCGGGAGTCTGTATCCGAATTGGGGGCAGGAGCACCGGGCCAAGGAGATAGCGGCCGCCGATTTCTTTCAGGGAAACGACGTCGTGGTGCTGCAGGAAGTCTTCGACAATGCGGCGACCGATCATCTCAAGTCCCTTGCTGCCGACCGTTATCCGCATCAGACGCCCGTCGTGGGACGGACCAAGGACGGCTGGGACGCCACGGGCGGCAATTACTCCACCACCACGCCGGAGGACGGCGGCGTCACCGTGCTCAGCAAATGGCCGATGCTGCGCAAGGAGCAGGTCGTCTTCAACGACGCGTGCGGCGCCGACTGGTGGTCCAACAAGGGCTTCGCGTACGTGGTGCTGAACGTGGGCGGCAGCAAGGTGCACGTCGTGGGGACGCACCTGCAGTCGACGGACAGCGGGTGCAAGGCCGGTGAGGCCGCGGCGGACCGTTCCCGGCAGCTCCGGCAGATCGACGCCTTCCTCGACGCGAAGAACATCCCGGCGAACGAGCAGGTCATGCTCGCCGGAGACCTGAACGTGGACTCGCGCAGCGCGGAGTACCGTTCGATGCTCGCCGACGGCGACCTGGCGCCCGCGGACACCCGCACCGGGCATCCGTACTCCTTCGACACGAAGGAGAACTCGATCGCGGCCTACCGCTACCCGACGGACGCCCGCGAGGACCTCGACCACGTCCTCCACCGCAACGGCCACGCCCGGCCCGCCGGCTGGACGAACACGGTGGTCAAGGAGCAGTCCGCGCCGTGGACGGTCTCCAGCTGGGGCAAGCGGTACACCTACACCAACCTCTCCGACCACTACCCGTTGATCGCCGGAACCGGCTGACTGTCAGTGGGGGGTGCCACGATGTTCCTCATCGGGCCCGCCGGTCGTGCGCGGGCCGGGGAACGAGGGGGAATCCGTGCTGCCCACCACCGCCGATCGCGCCACCGACCACGCCGCCGAGAGCGCCGCCCTGGATCCGCAGCTGCTCGGTGAGGCCGAGGCGTACGCCGCGGAGCTGGTCCGGCGCGGCCTCGACGCCCCGGGGCAGGTGGCGGAGCTCGTCTCCGACTACTTCTACGCCGACGGCGCCACCCCCGTCTCCCCGGCGGCCGCGCGGGAGATCGTCGGCCGGCTCTGGCGCCAGCGCCTCGCCGAGCAGGAGACGTGGCCCGAGGTGACCGACGTCGACCGGCTGGAATCGGCCTTCGCCGCGCTGGACGGTGCCGGGATCACGGCGCGGGCGGGCTTCACCTGCTGCATGTCCTGCGGCACGGCCGAGATCGGGGGCGAGGCCGCCGAGGGCGATCACGGCTATGTCTTCTTCCACACCCAGGACGCCGACGCGGCCGCCGCGGGCCACGGCCTGTGGCTGCGGTACGGCGTCCACGGGGCGGACGCGGACGGCAGCGGCGCCGTGGCCGTCGGGCGCGCGGTGGTGGCCGCGCTCGCGGCGGCCGGCCTGACCGGCACCTGGGACGGCAATCCCGCCCGGGCGATCAGCATCGATCCGGTGGACTGGCGCAAGCGGCTCTCGCCCCTGGCCGGCTGAAGCGGCTCCGCAGGGCGGTCGTGACCGGCCGTGACCGCCCACGGAACCCGACGTGACGCACATCGCAGCGACGATCAAGGACGTTACAGGTCAAACGTCCGTATGAACCGCGCAAAGAGGTCTGCTGCCCCGCCCCCGGTCGTGCTTCAATAGGGGGCATGGCCAGCCACCAGAACACCGCGACGGGTCGCAACGACCTTGAGCCCTTCTGGCCTTCTCGCCAGCACCACGACTTCGACCGAGTGTGTTGTCGCGCGTCCTTCGCGCAGGCCCTCTCCTCTCGCTGACGCCCACGTCGAAGTCAGCCGCCGGCCCCGGTTCCGGCAAAGCGGCCCGCGCCTGCACGTCCTCTCGACGTACCGCGCGAAAGAGCTGAGCTCCATGTCGAACCTCCGCACGCTGCCCGCCCCCGCGTCCACCACCGCGACGGCCCCCGTCCTGCCCGCCCAGGCCGGTCATCCCGCCCCCGCCCACCGCCACCGGCTGCGCGCCGTGGCACCGGACGAGGTGCCGCCCGTCGCCGACCTGCTGCACCCGGGTGCCACCTGGATGCCCGCACCGCAGCACGCCCTGCCCACGCTGCCCGGCCAGCCGCCCATGATCGGGTACCTGGTGCTCGTACCGGCCGAGCAGCCGCCCGCGCCCGAGCCTCCGCTCCACGAGGGCGACGGCCTGGTGCGCATCGACCCCGCGGAGCGGACCGCGCACGTCGCGGGCCGGCTGCTGGATCTGACCTACCTCGAATTCGAGCTGCTGGCGCACCTCGTCGCCCACCCGCACCGGGTCCACACCCGCGATCAGCTGGTGACGACCGTCTGGGGCTACGGGCACGTCGGCGACGGCCGCACCGTCGACGTCCACGTCGCCCGGCTCCGCCGCAAGATGGGCGCCGAGTACCGCTCGTCGATCGTGACCGTGCGCCGCGTCGGCTACAAGTACGCGCCCCCGGCCGGTTTCTGATCCCGTCCCCGGGCGGCCGGGAAGGCCGGGTGGGAAGGTGGGGCCATGACCGACACCTCCGAGCTCGTCACGCTCCTCGGCCTCCAGCCGCACGTCGAGGGCGGCTGGTTCCGCGAGACCTGGCAGACGTCCGGCACGACCGTGCCCGAGGGCTACGGCGGGCCGCGCCCGTACGCGACCGGCATCTACTTCCTGCTCCACCCCGGTGAGCGCTCCCGCTGGCACCTCGTCCGCTCCGACGAGCTGTGGCTCTGGCACCGCGGGGGCCCGCTGCGGCTGCGGCTGGGCGGCTCCGGCCCGGCCCCCGACGAGGCGGGTGCCACCGAGGCCGTGCTGGGCGCGGACGTCGAAGGGGGGCAGCGGCCGCAGCTGCTGGTCCCCGGCGGGGTGTGGCAGTCGGCGGAACCGGCGGGCACCGAGCCCACGTTGGTGACCTGCGTCGTGGCGCCCGGCTTCCACTACGAGGACTTCACGCTGGCCGGGGAGCCATCCGCGTAGTCCCGGGCCGAAGCACCCGTCAACTGGGTTGAGCCGGAGGCGGGATGCACACGATCATGGCCCGATGACCTCCCTCGCCGACCGTGCAGACCGTCTGCCCCGCCTCGCCCCGCTCTACGTCGGGGGCGTGCAACTCGGCGCGTACGCCCTGCAGCGCATGCTCACGCCGGCGATGCGCGAGCGCGTGCTGCGCGACTGCTCCACCAACGTCGACAATCTGCGCGCCGGCCGCTGGGACACCCTCGCCAGCAGCGCGCTGATGGTCGAGGCGCCGCTGGAGCTGCCGTACGCGCTGCTGCTCCTGGCCGTGCTGGGCTATACGGAGTACGCCTACGGAGCGTGGTGGGCGGCGGCCGCGTTCCTGTACGGGCACGTGGGCGCGTCCTTGGTGGTGTACGGGGGGCTGCGCGCCCTCCGGGCGGGGGCGCGCACGCGCTCCGCGATAGACGTGGGCGCGAGCTACGGCTTCAACGCGGTGGCCGGTGCGCTCGCCACGGCCCTGCCGCGCGGGCGCGTGCGCACCGGTGTCGCCGCCGGCCTGCTCGCCCTCGCCGTACGGCCCTACCTGCGCGGCCGCGGCCATGCGACGTTCACGGACGCCGGGCACCTGCTGGCGCTGCTGCTGGGCATGGGGCTGGGCCCGGCTCTGGCCAGGGGGCGGCGTCGCGGACTCGCCCACCGTTCTTCACAATAAAAGGAGAAAATGCGATAAGCAGAGCAAGGCACCAAGGGAGACCGGCCCATGCCGCAGCAGGTGGATGTCTCGACGATCATCAACTTCCGTGACCTCGGCGGCATCCCGCTCGTCGGCAACTCCGCCGTCCGCCCCGGCCTGCTGCTGCGCTCCGGCCAGCTGGACCGCCTCGACCCGCAGGCCGATCCCGCCGTCGGCGCCCTCGGCATCCACACGGTGGTGGACCTGCGCACCGAGCACGAACGCCGCGAGCGCCCCGACCGGCTGCCGGACGGTGCCCGGCTGATCATCGCGGACGTCATGGCCGGCATGGCCGCCATGGCCTCCCGGCAGGGCTCTCCGGAGGAGGCGGCCCCCGCCCGCCTGGAGACGGTCCTCGGCAACCCTGCGGCCGCCGAGGAGCACCTGGGCGACGGCAAGGCCGAGAAGCTCATGTGCGACACCTACCGGGCGTTCGTCACCTCCGCGTCCGCCTGCGACGCCTACCGCCTGCTGCTGACCACGCTCGCCGAGCCGGACTGCGGGCCGCTGCTCTTCCACTGCACCGCGGGCAAGGACCGCACCGGCTGGGCGGCCACCGTCATCCTGCTGCTGCTCGGCGCGGACCCGTCGGCCGCCGAACGCGAGTACCTCGCCGTCGTCCCGGCCGTGCGCGCGGCCTTCGCCCCGCACGTCGAACGCTTCACGGCCGTCGGCGGCAACCCGGACATCGCCGACGCGATCCTGGGCGTCCGCCCGGCCTATCTGGCGGCGGCACTGGAGGAGATGCACCGGGTCCACGGCGACGTCGAGTCCTACGTGCGCGACGGGCTCGGCATCCCCGACACGGCCGTCGACCGCATCCGCGCCCGCTGCATCGCCTAGCCCGGTCCGGCAGGGGTCACCGGCGCACACCCGGGCTGGGCCCGAACAGACGCCCAGACGGGTGAAGTGACCATCCCATCATTCACTCGTTCTACGGACGTGGAGCAGCACGCTACGGCCCCCCGGCCCCTCACCCAGGCCCTTCCGGCCCCCGTCGACGTCGAGCAGGCCGAGGCCGCGCTCATCGAGCACTACCCACGCCTCGTCCGGCTGGGGTACCTCGTGCTGCCGCCCGCGCTGGGCCGCCACCGCCGCGTCCTGACCGCGCACGCCCTCGTCCAGCGGGCGCTGCCCCGCACCCGCGGCGGCGCGAAGGAGGCCGTCGTTCCCCCGCCCCGCGGCCCGGGCGGCTTCCCCGGCGACCCGGGCTACGCCTATGTGCGGCAGCGGGTGCTGCGGGCCGCGCTGCGGGCGGGCCGGCCGCGCGGCCGGTGGCGGCCGCCCCGGCCGGGCCAGCTGCCGCCGTCCCTGCCGCAGGTGTGGGGGCTGCGCCTCTTCCCGCGCTCGGGCGGGGCCGACGAGCTGGTCCTGGACCAGGCCCTCGCCGCGCTGTCGGGGCCGGGCCGGGCCGCGTACGTCCTGCGGGAGCTGGAGCTCCCCACCGATCACGACGTGCGGCAGCTGCTGTCCTCGGCCGGGGTGGGCGACCCGGACGCGGCGCTCGACGAAGCGGACCGGGTGCACGTCCCGGCCGGCAGCCGGGACGGCTCGCTGCTGGAGTCGGTGGAGTTCGACCCCTGTTCGCTCCAGGCGCGGCCCACCGACCTGATGCGCCGCCGCCAGCACACCCGTGCGGCCCTCGCGGCCGCCGCCGCGGCCGTGGTGTGCGGGACGCTGCTCGGGCTGCCGGGCGAGGGCTGGGGTCCCGACGGGGCGGCCGCCCCGCCCTACGCACAGAACGCCGCGGCCGAGCAGGCCCTGGACCCCGCCCGGCTGACCACCGCCTCCCCGACCGCGTGGAAGCGCGCCGACCGCCCCGGCTTCGCCGCCTGGCCCGCCCGCGGCAACCGCACCGGCGACCGGGAGCTGCTGCGCCGCGCGCTCGCCGTCTGGGCCCGCCCCGGACGTTCGGTGCAGGTCACGGCGACGCCGGGCACCGCCCCCGGGCCCGCGGCCGGGCCGCCGCAGCTGCTGTACGCGGGCGAGGTGGACTCGGCGGTGGTCGTGCTGCTCCACGACGGGCTGCGCGTGGTGCGCTACGCCGAGGCCCGCAGCGGCGACACCCGGTCCGCAGCCCTGGACTTCGCGCGGGCGGACGCGGCGGACACCGGCACCGCCACGGCCCTCGTCGTCAGCCGTACCGACGGCAACGTCCGTTTCCTGACCGCCCCGTGGGTGAACGACGCGGCGGTGCGCGACCTGCTGCAGCCCGCGGGCAGCGCCGAACCGTTGCACCGCGACGCCGACGGCCTGACGGACTCGGTGCCCAGCCCGGCCGCGTCGAGCGACTGCCACGGGTGGAAGGCGCTGCAGTTCGGTGACCACCTCGTCTCCGACCTCGGCGAGCTGCTCCCGGCCCGGCTCACCGCCGGCTCCCCCACCGCCCCGCACGACGTGAGCGGCCCGAAGGACCGCGCCGGCTGGGCCCACACCGCCTGCCACCTGGCGTCCGTCCGGGGCCAGGGCGTGCGGTCCGTCAACTCCTGGCAGTTCGCGACGCAGGTGCTGCCCGGGGGTGCCGGGAGCGCGGAGTGGTTCTGCACCCGCGCGGAGACGTGGCGGGGTACGGGCAGCCGGGTACTGGCCCAGTTCCAGGCGCCCGGCACGCGGACGGGCGCACCGGGCGCGGTCGTCGCCCGCGCCGAGGACTCCCCCGCCTGCGGGGCCCGCGAGCCGCACGTCCTGGCGGGCGCCCTGTGGAAGTCGGCCAAGGGCAACTGGTACGCCCTCGCGGCGGGCGGCGGCGAGGTGACCGCCGTCACCGCGAGCGGTGGGGTCACCGGCAGCGCCCCCGGCCCGCTGCTGGCCCTCCCGGCGAAGCCGGGCGCCCGCACGGAGCTGAGCGCCCGGCTCCCGGACGGCACGCGGATCACGCCCCTGCACTGAGTGAGGGACGGCGGCACTGGGGCCGGGGCGCGGTCTCAGCCCCGGCGGAAGACGGCGACCGTGCGGGCCGGCACGGCGAAGGTGCCGGAATCCGCCCGGTAGGAGGCCGTCGTGACGGTCGCGTCGGCGCCCCGCGCCTGGACCGGGTGCAGGACGTAGCCGGTGCCCGCGAGGGCGGGGATGTGCTGGGTCTGCTGTTGTGGGGTGGCGTTGAGGACGATGACGAGGTTGTCGAGGCGCATGGTGACGACGCCCGGGGTCTCGTCCGTGCCGGAGAGCGGGAAGGACAGGTTCCGCTGGACGGCGTCGGTGGTCGGCAGGCTGAACGCCCTCTCCGTCGTGCGGATGCGCAGCAGGTCCCGGTAGGCGGCCGAGGCCGAGGTGATGGGGCCGCAGCCGGGGCGCAGCGCCGGGTCGGCGAGGAGGGGGCGGGCGTAGGGCCACTTGTCCGCGTTGTCGCGGGCCGGGGGCAGACCGCGGCCGAAGCCGTTTCCGTCGGCGCAGTTCCAGTGGAGGGCGTTGAACCAGTCGCCGCTGTCGTAGGAGTTGCGGTCCAGGGACTTGGAGCGCAACAGGTCCGTGCCGGCCTGGGAGAGGGCCGGGCCCTGGGAGAGGGTGGCGGCGGCCAGCGCGACGACCTGGGCGCGGGCCCGGTCGGCGGGGGCGGTGGCCCGGGGGAGCTTGTAGGCGAGGGCGTCGTAGAGGGTCTCGTTGTCGTGGGCGTCGGCGTAGGACAGGGCGTCGCCGGGGGCGGCGGCGTAGCCGGCGGGCGAGCCGTTGTAGTCGACGTCGGCGCCGCGGACGCCGCGGCCGGTGGAGTCGGTGAAGCGGTAGTCGGCGAGGTTGCCGGTCAGGCCGACCTTGATGAGGTCCTGGGCGTGCAGGAGCCTGGCCCGTTGCTCGGCGGGGGTTCCGTTGGCGGGAGCGCCGTTGGGGTCGGTGAACAGGCCGGAGGCGAAGCCCTGGACGCGGGGGTCGGCGTCGAAGGGGCCGCCGCCGCGGATCGCGTCGCGGGAGCGGTCGGAGAAGGTGGCGATGCCGGTGCCGGCCATGTTCTTCTGGGTGGCCTGGACGAAGCGGGCGTCGTTCGCGACCTCGCCGAAGTTCCAGCCCTCGCCGTAGAGGACGACCGACTTTCCGTCGACGCCGTCCTTGGCGGGGGTCAGGGCGTCGAGGGCCTTGCGGACGGCGAGGATGTTGGCCTTGGGGTGGTGGCCCATGAGGTCGAAGCGGAATCCGTCGATCTTGTACTGCTTCGCCCAGGTGACGACCGAGTCGACGACGAGCTTGCCCATCATGGCGTGTTCGGGTGCCGTGTTGGCGCAGCAGGTGGACGTGGCGACGGTGCCGTCGTCGAGCAGGCGGTGGTAGTAGCCGGGCACGATGCGGTCGAGGACGGACTTCTCGTCCTGGCCGGAGGCGGCGGTGTGGTTGTAGACGACGTCCATGACGGTCCGCAGCCCGGCGCCGGCCAGGCCCTGCACCATGCGCCGGAATTCCACGGTGCGGCGGGTGCCGTCGGGGTCGGAGGCGTAGGAGCCCTCGGGGACGGTGTAGTGCAGCGGGTCGTAGCCCCAGTTGTAGGCGTCGCGGGCGGCGGTCTTCGCCACGCACGCCTGCTGCTGGTCGGAGTCGGCCGGGAGTGCGGCGAGGTCGCAGGGCGGGGTGGCCTGATCGGCCCGGCGTTCGGGGGTGGTGGCGAAGTCGAAGACGGGCAGGAGGTGGACGTACGAGGTGCCGGCGTCGGCGAGTTGGGCGAGGTGGCGCAGGCCGGGCGCGGCGGGGTCGGTGAAGGCGAGGTAGCCGCCCTGCGGCGAGAAGTCGCGGACGTGCAGTTCCTGGATGCGGGCGTCGCGGAAGGGCACGGCCTTCGGCTTGCGCATCCGCTGCCAGCCGGCGGGGGCCAGGGCCGGGTCGGCGAGGTCGGTGACCAGGCTGCGGGCGGAGTCGGCGGTGAGGGCGGTGGAGTAGGGGTCGGTGACGTGGTTGGTGACGACCTTGCCGGCGGCCGGGGCGTGGACGGTGACGGCGTAGCGGTAGGGCTTGCCGGCCCAGTCGCGGCTGCCGGTCGCGCTCCAGACGCCGCTGGCGTCGTCGCGGCGCATGGGGACGGTGCGGCCGTCGAGTTCCAGGGCGACGTTCTTGGCGGTGGGGGCCCAGACGGAGAGGGTGGGGCGGCCGCCCCGGAAGGTGGGGCCGAGGGGGGCCTTGGTGGCGGCGGGGGCGTAGAGGTCGTCGAGGACGCCGGGTATCTGGACGCCGGTGGTGACCGTGCCGGCCTGTGCCAGGACCTTGCCTCTGAGCGCGGTGCGCTCGTCGTTGTCGCCGGCCTGGACGCGGAAGGCGTCGTGGGTGGGGGCGAGGCGGGGGTACTTCGCCAGGCCACCGGGGGCGGGGGTGAGGTCGAAGGCTCCGCCTTCGTGGATCAGGCGGTGGGGGTGGGTGGGGTTGCCGAGGGTTTTGGGCCAGGCGACGGTGTGTTTGTCGAGCCACTGGACCGTGGCGTCGGTGGGGGCGGGGGTGGGGGTGGCACTGGCGGTGCCGGTCGCGGGCAGTGTCAGCCCTATCGCTGCCGCGAGGGCGGCTAGGCGTTTCATGCGGATCTCCTTCAGCTGAGGTCAGAACGCGATGGGTGCCCCGGTCCCGCCCTTTCACCGTTTCCTGGGGCTGCGCCCCAGACCCCGGACCGCGCTGCGCGCGGTGTCCTCGATCACCGGACGGGCTGCATGTGCAGCCCGTCCGGTGGTTACGGGAAAGGGCGGGGTCGGGGGAAGATCAGCGGTCAGGTGCACGCACGCGCGCCCGCGTGCAGGGCCAGGGCCGTGTCCGGGGCCACCGTCGCCGTGAAGCGGCCCGTCGCGTCGACCGTCACGCGGCGGCCCGACTGCACGTCGCAGTAGTCGCCGCCCGGCAGCGACGTCTGGAAGGCCCGGCTCAGTGCGAAGCCCTCGTGGTTGAGGACCACGTAGCCCTTGTCGCCGCGCCCGAAGGCGACGGCCTGGTAGCCGTTGTCCCACCAGTCCGTCACCGCCGTGCCCCGCACGGCATTGCGGAAGCCCACCATGGCCTTGATCTCGGGCCACCGGTGCTGGCACTTCCAGCCCTCCTGCCAGCAGGCACGCACCGCTCCCCCGCTCGGCGGGCCCGCGTCGCGGTCGGTGAATTCGTAGCCGGAGTGGACGTCCGGGGAGCCGTAGGGCCAGGCGAGCATGAAGACGTTGGCGAGGGTGTAGGAGGCGCCGTCCTTGTAGCTGAGGGTGTCGCCGCCGCGTTCGGTGTCGTGGTTGTCGACGAAGACGGACGCCCGGTCGCCGGGCAGGTAGCCCCAGCCCTCGCCGTAGTTCTTCAGGTACGCCAGCCGCTCGCTCCGGAAGACGCGCTTGAGGTCGCGCGCGTAGCGGAACTCCTGGACGTCGCCGTTGCCGAGGTATTCCTGCGGCTGTACGGCTTCGCCGGCGCCGTGGATGGTCTCCTGCTTCCAGTGGACGTCCGGCTTGCTCAGCTTGGCCTTGACGGCGGCGAGGTCCTCGGTGGCGATGTGCTTGGCGGCGTCGATGCGGAAGCCGTCGACGCCGAGGGCCAGCAGGTCGTCGAGGTAGCGGGCGATGGCGGTGCGGACCCGGTCGCTGCCGGTGTCGAGGTCGGCGAGCTGGACGAGCTCGCAGTTCTGGACGTCGTTGCGGCTGGTGTAGTCGGTGATGGGCGTGCGGCAGCGGTGGAAGTCGGCGTCCTGGTAGAGGCCGGGGTAGCCGTACTTCGTATACGGCGTTCCGCCGGTGCCGGTGCCCTGGCCGGCCGACATGTGGTTGATGACGGTGTCGACGACGACCTTCACCCCGGCGGCGTGGCAGGCGCCGACCATGGCGGAGAAGGCGGCTCGGTCGCCGAGCCGGCCGGCGATGCGGTAGCCGACGGGCTGGTAGGAGGTCCACCACTGCGGGCCCTGGATGTGCTCCTGCGGCGGGGAGACCTGGACGTAGCCGTAGCCGGCGGGGCCGAGGGCGGTGCGGCACTCGGTGGCCACGGAGTCGTACCGCCACTCGAAGAGGACCGCGGTGACGTCCTTGGTGCCGGGGGCCGCGGCCTGCGCGGGGGGCGTGGGGAGGGTCGCGCCGGCCACGAGGGCAAAGGCGACGGTCAGGGCTCTTCGGGCGATGCGGGACATGGCGGTGGGGGCCATGGCGCCTCCAGGTGTGGGGGAAGGATGCCGGTGCAGCCTGCGCGGCAACGCGCCGCCCCCGTAAGGCCCCTGAGGCTTGGAAGCTTCTTGCTGCAAGCTTGCCCGCACGGCAGCAAGCGCTTGCCGGTCGAGACCGTACGAGCCCCGCCTTCACCGGTCAACCCTTGGGACACGGGATGGTTACAACCCCGAAATCTTGCAATTCCGTTCTTGCAAGGTCTTTCGCAAGAGATTTCAGCCTGTTAGCTTCCTCCTCAGCTCGGGCCGCCCCGTCCCCTCCCAGGCGGCCTCCTGAACGAGGAGTCCATATGCGAAGAGGCATATCGGTCGCCGCCGTCGTCGGCGTGCTGGCCCTGACCGCGACCGCTTGCGGCGGTGGCAGCGACAGCGGGAGCGACGGCTCCAAGGCCGCGCAGGACCCGGGCAGTGTGAGCGGGACCATCACCTGGTGGGACACCTCGGACGCCACCAACGAGGCCCCCGCGTTCAAGAAGCTGGTCGCGGCCTTCGAGGCGAAGTACCCCAAGATCAAGGTCGAGTACGTCAACGTGCCGTTCGACCAGGCCCAGCAGAAGTTCAAGACCGCCGCCTCGACCGGCAAGGGCGCCCCGGACGTGCTCCGCTCCGACGTGGGCTGGACCCCGGGCTTCGCCCAGCTGGGCTACCTCAAGGACCTCACCGGCACCCCGGCGCTCGACAAGAGCGAGGACTTCCTGGAGGGCCCGCTGAAGAACGCGGCGTACCAGGGCAAGACGTACGGCGTCCCGCAGGTCACCGACACCCTCGGGCTCCTCTACAACAAGGAGCTGTTCCAGAAGGCCGGCGTCGACAAGGCCCCGGCCAACTGGCAGGAGGTCAAGGACGCCGCCGCGAAGATCAAGGACAAGACGGGCGCCGAGGGCATCGGCCTCAGCCCCGACAGCTACTACTCGCTGCCCTTCCTCTACGGCGAGAAGAGCGACCTGGTCGACGCCGGCAAGAAGAAGATCACCGTCTCCAACGCCGCCTCGCGCAAGGGCATCGAGACGGCCGTGGACCTGGTGAAGTCCGGTGCCGCGCCCAAGCCCGCCGGTACGGACGGCTACAACGTCCTCAAGACGGACTTCAAGAACGGCAAGCTGGCGATGCTGATCGACGGTCCCTGGGCGACCAAGGAGATCTTCGGCGGCGACGCGTACAAGTCCCGCGAGAACCTGGGTATCGCGCCCGTTCCGGCCGGCTCCACCGGCACCGCGGGCGCCCCGGTCGGCGGCCACAACCTGGTGGTCTACGCGGGCTCGAAGAACTTCGACGCCTCGTACCTCTTCACGCGGTTCATGACCGAGGCCGCGCAGCAGGAGAACGTCTCCAACGCCATCGGCGTGCTGCCCACCCGCAAGTCGGCCTACACCAAGACGGTGCTGGACGACCCGGTGCGCAGCGCCTTCCACAACGCGCTGGACAAGGCCCACCCGCGGCCGCCGATCCCGCAGGGCGGTGACCTCTTCACCGACTGGCTGCAGCACTACACCAAGATCCTCACGCTGAAGGAGGAGCCGAAGGAGGGCATGGACGCCACGGCCAAGGCATGGCAGTCCGCGCTCCTCAAGGACTACGGCATCGAGGAGTAGACCCTCATGTCCACAGTCGTCACCCGGGTCAGGCGCTCCTTCGGAACCCACTGGTATGCGTGGGCCATGGTGCTGCCGGTCGTCATCGTGCTGGCCGTCCTCGTCGGCTATCCGCTGGGGAGGGGCATCTACCTCTCCTTCACGGACGCCAACGAGGCCAACGTCGGCCGCACGATCGGCGTCAACCACATCGAGGCCACCTACCAGTTCGTGGGGCTCGACAATTACTGGAAGGTGCTCTCCGGCCAGGAGGGGCACTTCTACTCCAGGCTGACCTGGACCGTCCTGTGGACCGCGTCCTGTGTCGTCCTGCACTACACCATCGGCCTGGGCCTGGCGCTGCTGCTCAACCGCCAGGTCCGGTTCAGGGCCCTGTACCGGGTGCTGCTGATCCTGCCGTGGGCGGTGCCGGCCTTCGTCGCCACGTTCTCCTGGCGGCTGATGTTCAACGAGAAGTACGGCGTGCTCAACGCTTTCCTGACCGGACTGGGGCTGGACCCCGTGGACTGGCTCGGTGACAGCACGCTGCAGAAGGTGTCGGCGGTCGCCGTGAACGTCTGGCTCGGCGTGCCGTTCATGATGGTCGCCATCCTCGGCGGCCTGCAGTCGATCCCGGGCGAGCTGCACGAGGCCGCCGAGATGGACGGGGCCTCGCCGTGGCAGCGGTTCCGGCACGTGACGCTGCCGGGGCTGCGGCCCGTGAGCGGGACGGTGATCCTGCTGGGCACCATCTGGACGTTCAACATGTTCCAGGTCATCTACCTGCTGATCGGGCAGGGGGCGAGCTCGGAGAGCGAGATCCTGGTGACGTACTCCTACCGGCTCGCCTTCCAGGGCGTGCGCGACTACGCGGGCTCCGCGACGTACGGCATCCTCATCCTCTCGCTGCTGCTGGTCTTCGCCGTCTTCTACCGCCGGATGCTCACCCGACAGGAGGCCACGCCGCGATGAGCTCCACCGCCGTCAAGCCGCGCGAGCGCGGACAGCGCTCGCGCGGGGCCTCCGTCGCCCTGCACACGGCGCTGATCTGCGCCTCCGCGATCTCCCTCTTCCCCGTCCTGTTCATCGTCTTCGTCTCGCTGCGCGGGCGGGACGGCTGGCAGGAGCCCACCCGCTTCGTCGGGTTCGACTTCTCCAACTACACGCACATCCTGGGCGAGACGAAGTTCCTGACCTGGTTCGGCAACTCCGTGATCGTGGCGCTGGGCGCGACCGTGCTGGGCGTGCTCATCGCGGCGACCGCCGGCTACGCCGTGTCGCGGATGCGCTTCCCCGGGCACCGGCCACTGATGTGGACCTTCCTGGTGGTCCAGATGTTCCCCATGGCGGTGCTGATCGTGCCGCTGTACAACATCCTCGGCCGGCTGGAGCTGCTCGACTCCTACACGGGCCTCATCCTCACCTACTGCTCGGTGTCGGTGCCGTTCTGCGCCTGGATGCTCAAGGGCTACTTCGACTCCATCCCGGCCGAGATCGACGAGGCGGGCCGGGTGGACGGGCTGACGCCGTTCGGCACGTTCTGGCGGCTGATCGTGCCGCTGGCCCGGCCCGGGCTGGCCGTCACGGGCTTCTACTCCTTCATCACGGCCTGGGGCGAGGTCGCCTTCGCCAGCCAGTTCATGAGCAGCGAGGACCACTACACGCTGGCCGTGGGCCTGCAGACCTTCGTGGGCCAGCAGAAGGCCGAGTGGGGGCTGATGACGGCGGCCGCCGTGCTCATCACCGTCCCGGCCGGCCTCGTCTTCTTCCTCGCCCAGCGCCACCTGGTCGCCGGGCTGACCGCGGGCGGCACCAAGGGCTGACCTTGCGCCGCCGGCGTCGTTGAGCCGTTCACACGCACCGCCCCGAGTCCCTTTGAGACCACGAGCCGATAGGAAGTACATGACCCAGGATCTCGCGCCCACCGTCCGTCCGGCCGCCGACGCCCGCGCGCACACGGACGGCTGGTGGCGCAGCGCCGTCATCTACCAGGTGTACGTGCGCTCGTTCGCCGACAGCGACGGGGACGGCATCGGGGACCTGCGCGGGATCCGCGAGCGGCTGCCGTACCTGGCGGGGCTGGGCGTGGACGCGCTGTGGCTGACGCCGTTCTACGCCTCGCCGCAGGCGGACGGCGGCTACGACGTCGCGGACTACCGGGCGGTGGACCCGCTGTTCGGGCAGCTGTCGGATGCGGACGACCTGGTGCGCGAGGCGCACCGGCTGGGTCTGCGGGTGATCGTGGACATCGTGCCCAACCACACCTCCGACCAGCATGCCTGGTTCCGTGCCGCGCTCGCGGACCGTCCGGGGGGGACGGCCCGCGAGCGCTACCACTTCCGTCCCGGCAAGGGCGAGCACGGGCAACTGCCGCCGAACGACTGGGAGTCCGTCTTCGGCGGTCCCGCCTGGACCCGTACGACGGGCCCGGACGGCGAGCCCGGCGAGTGGTACCTGCACCTGTTCGCGCCCGAGCAGCCGGACCTCAACTGGGAGAACGCCGAGGTGCGGGCGGAGTTCGACTCCGTGCTGCGGTTCTGGCTGGACCTGGGCGTGGACGGCTTCCGGATCGACGTGGCGCACGGCATGGTCAAGGCCGCCGGGCTGCCGGACATCGGTCTGAGCGAGCAGGCCAAGCTGATCGGCGCGCAGGTGCTGCCGTTCTTCGACCAGGACGGGGTGCACGAGATCCACCGCGCCTGGCGGCAGCTGCTGGACTCCTACGAGGGGCAGCGGATCGGCGTGGCGGAGGCGTGGGCGCCGACGTCCGAGCGGCTCGCGCTGTACGTGCGTCCGGACGAGCTGCACCAGGCGTTCAACTTCCAGTTCCTGACCTGCGACTGGGGTGCGACGGCGATGCGGGAGGTCATCGACGAGTCGCTGGCCGCCACCCGCTCGGTCGGGGCGCCGACGACCTGGGTGCTGTCCAACCACGACGTGGTGCGGCACGCGACCCGCTACGGCGCGGGGGACGAGGAGCTCGGCCTGCGCCGGGCCCGGGCGGCGGCGCTGCTGATGCTGGCGCTGCCCGGCTCGGCCTACGTCTACCAGGGCGAGGAGCTGGGGCTGCCGGAGGTCGTGGACCTGCCGGACGAGGTGCGCCAGGACCCGGCGTTCTTCCGCGGCGACGGGCAGGACGGCACCCGCGACGGCTGCCGGGTGCCGCTGCCGTGGTCGGGCGAGGCGGCCCCGTACGGCTTCGGGCCGGGCGGCAGCTGGCTGCCGCAGCCCGAGCGGTGGCGGGAGCTGTCGGTGGAGGCGCAGTCCGGCGACCCGCGTTCGACGCTGGAGCTGTACCGCTCGGCGCTGGCGCTGCGCGGCGAGCTCCCGGGGCTGGGCGACGGGGAGATGGTGTGGCTGGACGACGTGCCGGAGGGTGTCCTGGCCTTCTCCCGGCCGGGCTTCGTGTGCACGCTCAACACGCTCGGTGCCGAGGTGGCGCTGCCCGTGCCGGGGCGTCCGGTCCTCTCCCACGCGGCCCTGGAATTCGCAGGCGGAACCGTCCGGATTCCTTCGGATACATGCGTGTGGTGGGCAGTCTGAGATGCGACCGGTACAGTCACCTCCTGTGACCGCCCGGCTAGCCGATATCGCAGCCCAGGCGGGTGTCAGCGAAGCAACCGTCAGCCGCGTCCTCAACGGAAAGCCGGGGGTCGCCGCCACCACCCGCCAGTCCGTGCTGGCCGCGCTCGACGTCCTGGGCTACGAACGACCGGTCCGGCTGCGGCAGCGCAGCGCGGGCCTGGTCGGGCTGATCACCCCCGAGCTGGACAACCCCATTTTTCCGGCCTTCGCCCAGGTGATCGGACAGGCGCTCACGCGCCAGGGCTACACGCCCGTCCTCGCCACGCAGACCCCGGGCGGTTCCACCGAGGACGAGCTGACCGAGATGCTGGTCGACCGCGGGGTCTCCGGCATCCTCTTCGTCTCCGGTCTGCACGCGGACACCTCGGCCGACATGCAGCGCTACGAGCGGCTGCGGGCCCAGGGCGTGCCGTTCGTGCTGATCAACGGCTTCTCCTCCCGGGTGCGGGCCCCCTTCGTCTCCCCCGACGACCGGGCGGCCATGGGGCTGGCCGTCACCCATTTGGCCGCACTGGGGCACCGGCGCATCGGACTGGCTCTCGGGCCCCGGCGGTACGTTCCCGTGCAGCGGAAGATCGAGGGCTTCCTGCTGGGCATGCAGGAGCAGCTCGGCGTCGGGAAGGACGAGGCGGAGCAGCTGATACAGCATTCGCTGTTCACCCTTGAGGGTGGTCAGGCGGCGGCCTCCGCGCTCATCGACCGGGGGTGCACGGCGGTGGTGTGCGCGAGCGACATGATGGCGCTCGGAGTGATCCGGGCGGCCCGTCAGAAGGGCCTCGAAGTCCCGCGCGACGTCTCGGTGGTGGGCTTCGACGACTCGCCGCTCATCGCGTTCACCGACCCGCCGCTGACGACGATCCGCCAGCCCGTGCAGGCGATGGGGCAGGCGGCGGTGGGGGCGCTGCTGGAGGAGATCGGCGGCACCCCCGCGCCCCACAGCGAGTTCGTCTTCCTTCCGGAACTGGTGGTCCGCGGGTCGACGGCGTCCGCTCCCGGGGTGCGTACCTGAGGTCGTCCGGAAGTCTTCCCGGCGGTGGGCACACCGGGCCGAAAGACGGCGAGGACCAGACCTTCGGATGATCTGCCGTCGTGCGCTTTCTGGCAGACTCTTTCCCTATGGGTGAAGCGACAGCAAGGACCCTGGTAAGCCGTACGGCCGCTCCGCCACCCACCGAGGAGCGTGCGGGAGCGCCGTCGGCGGACCACCGTTCCGCGCGCGCTCCGCGCCGCGTGGTGCGGCGGCCTCGTCTGTGGTTCGAGGTGCTGCTGATCGCGGTCAGTTACTGGACGTACTCCCTCGTCCGCAACGCGGTGCCCGAGCAGAGAACGGCGGCGCTGCGCAACGCCGACTGGATCTGGCAGGCGGAGCGCACCCTGCACATCGCGGTGGAGCACACCGTCAACAAGGCCGTCAATTCGGTGACGTGGCTGGTCGTAGGTATGAACTACTACTACGCCACGCTGCATTTCGTGTTGACCATCGGGGTGCTGGTCTGGCTCTACTGCTGGCATCCGGGGCGGTACGCCGCCGCCCGGCTGGCGTTGTTCGCCACCACGGGCGTGGCCCTGCTCGGTTACTACCTGTATCCCTTGGCGCCACCACGGCTGATGGGCGGCCCCGGCTTCGTCGACACGGTCGTGGTGCACCACACGTGGGGGTCGATGGCCTCGGGCAATCTGGCCAACGTGTCGAACCAGTACGCGGCGATGCCGTCGATGCACATCGGCTGGTCGACGTGGTGCGGGCTGACCATCGCCATGCTGGCGCGGCCGGTGTGGGCGAAGGCGCTGGGAGCGCTGTACCCGGTGGTGACGCTGGTGGTGATCGTGTCGACCGCCAACCACTTCTGGCTGGACGCGGTGGGCGGCGTGCTGTGCCTGGGCTTCGGCTTCGTGCTGTCGTACGCCTGGTTCGGGGCGTTCCCGTACCGGCTGGCCCGCCATGTGGCGGTCGCGGGCGCTTCGCGCGATGCTTGAGACGGCTCCCGTCGGTCAGGCGCCGTAGAACAGCGTCTCGACCACGGCCCGGGCCCGCCGCGTGGTGCGGCGGTAGTCGTCGAGCATCTCCCCGACGTGGCCCGGACCGTAGCCGAGGTAGCGGCCGACGGCGGCCAGCTCGCGGGGGTCGCCCGGGAAGGTGTCCTGGGCCCGGCCGCGGACGAGCATCACGGCGTTGCGCACGCCGGTCGCCAGGACCCACGCCTCGTCCAGGATGCGGGCGTCCTCGGCGGAGATCAGCTCCGCCGCGCAGGCGGCGGCGAGCGCTTCGCGGGTGCGGGTCGTGCGCAGGCCCGGTTCGGCCCAGCCGTGCTGCATCTGCAGCAGCTGGACGGTCCATTCGACGTCCGACAGACCGCCGCGGCCCAGCTTGGTGTGGGTGGTGGGATCGGCGCCGCGCGGCAGCCGCTCGGACTCCATGCGGGCCTTGAGGCGGCGGATCTCGCGCACCGCGTCCTCGCCGAGGCCCTCGGCGGGGTAGCGCAGCGGGTCGATCAGCTCGACGAACCGGCGGCCCAGGTCCGCGTCGCCCGCGACGGGCTCGGCGCGCAGCAGGGCCTGGCTCTCCCACACCAGCGACCAGCGCCGGTAGTAGGCGGCGTAGGACGCCAGGCTGCGCACGATGGGCCCGGACTTGCCCTCGGGCCGCAGGCCGGCGTCGACGAGCAGCGGCGGGTCGGTGGTGGGCAGCTGGAGCAGGCGGCGCATCTCGCCGGCGACGGCGAAGGCGGCCTTGGCCGCGTCCTCGTCGGTGACGCCCTCGCGCGGCTCGTGGACGAACAGGACGTCGGCGTCGGAGCCGTAGCCCTGCTCGTGGCCGCCGAAGCGGCCCATGCCGATGACCGCGAAGCGGGTGGGCAGGGTGTCGCCCCACTCGGCCCGCACGGCCGCGCGCAGGGCGCCGGCGACGGCGGCGGCGTTGAGGTCGGAGACGGCGTCGCCGACGGTGCGGATGCGCTCGCCCGGGTCGCTGCCGGCGGTCTCGGCGTGGCCGCGGGAGCCGGTGCCGCGCTCGCCGACCGCGTGGGCGCCGTTGCGGGCGTGCCCGTAGGCGCCGATGATGTCGGCCGCGGCGGTGCGGAACAGCTCGCGGCGGCGCACGCCGCGCACGGCGACGATGGCCGCCTCGGCGTCCTCGGCGCGGCCGACGGCGGCCATCACCTCCTGTTCGAGGGCCTCGCGGCCGCGCGGGCGCAGGCCCCCGGGGTCGCCGAGCAGGGCGACGGCCTCGGGGGCGCGCAGCAGCAGGTCGGGGGCGAGGCGGCCGGCGGACAGCACGCGGGCGAGGTTCTCGGCGGCGGCGCCCTCGTCGCGCAGCAGCCGCAGGTACCAGGGGGTCCTGCCGAGCGCGTCGGAGACCTTGTGGAAGTTGAGCAGTCCGGCGTCGGGGTCGGCGGAGTCGGCGAACCAGCCGAGCAGGACCGGCAGCAGGGTGCGCTGGATGGCGGCCTTGCGGGTGACCCCGGAGGCCAGGGCCTCCAGGTGGCGCAGGGCGGCGGCTGGGTCGGCGTAGCCGAGGGCCTTCAGGCGCTGGCCGGCGGCCTTGGGGCTGAGCCGGATCTCGCCGGGCTCCAGCTGGGCGACGGCGTCCAGCAGCGGGCGGTAGAAGAGCTTCTCGTGCAGCCGCCGCACCTCGCGGGCGTGCAGCTTCCACTGTCGGCCGAGCTCGGCGACGGGCTCCTTGCCGCCGGGCCACTGGTAGGTGCGGGCCAGCGAGCGGCCCAGGCGGCGCAGGTCGGCCTCGCTCTCGGGCACGAGGTGGGTGCGGCGCAGCCGGTGGAGCTGGATGTGGTGCTCCATGGCGCGCAGGAAGCGGTAGGCGGCGTCGAGGGCCTTGGCGTCGGCGCGGCCGACGTAGCCGCCGGCGGCGAGGGCGGCCAGCGCGTCGAGGGTGCCGCCGACGCGGAGGGTGGCGTCGCTGCGGCCGTGCACCAACTGCAGGAGCTGGACGGCGAATTCCACGTCGCGCAGGCCGCCGGGGCCCAGCTTGAGCTCGCGGTCGATCTGGGTGGCGGGGATGGAGGCGATGACGCGGCGGCGCATCTGCTGGACGTCGGCGACGAAGTTCTCGCGCTCGGCGGCCTGCCAGACCAGGGGGGAGACGGCGTCGACGTAGTCCTGGGCGAGGGCGAGGTCGCCGGCGACGGGCCGGGCCTTGAGGAGGGCCTGGAACTCCCAGGTCTTGGCCCAGCGCTGGTAGTAGGCGAGGTGGCTGGTCAGGGTGCGCACCAGGGGGCCGTTGCGGCCCTCCGGGCGGAGGTTGGCGTCGACGGGCCAGATGGTGCCCTCGGCGGTGACGTCGGAGCAGACGCGCATCATGCGGGAGGCGAGCCGGGACGCGGCCTGCAGCGCGGGGCCCTCGGGCGCGCCGTCCCGGGCCTCGGCGACGAAGATGACGTCGACGTCGGAGACGTAATTGAGCTCCTGGCCGCCGCACTTGCCCATGCCGATGACGGCGAGGCGGCAGGCGGCGGCGTCCGCCGGCTGCTCCTCGGCGGCGATCGCCAGGGCCGCGCGGAGCGTGGCGGTGGCCAGGTCGGCGAGCTCGGCGGCCGCCTCGGCGACGTCGATGGTGCCGCTGACGTCGCGGGCCGCTATGGCCAGCAGGCAGCGGCGGTAGGCGGCGCGCAGGGCGTCGGCGGGGGTCAGGCCGGCGTCGCGGCCGGCCCGGGCGCCCTCGGCGAGGGACCTCTCGAACTCCCGGGTGCCGGGGTGCAGGTCGGCGGAGTCGAAGCTGTCCAGGGCGTGCCAGTCGCCCGGGTGCCGGGCGAGGTGGTCGCCCAGCGCCTCGGAGGCGCCCAGCACGCCCAGCAGCCGGTCGCGCAGCGGCTTGGCGGTGACCAGGGTGTCCAGCAGCGCCCGCCGCTCGTCCTCCCCGGCGGACTCGGCCAGGCGGACGAGGCCGCGCAGGGCGAGGTCGGGGTCGGCCGTGGCGCCGAGCGCGTCGAGGAGCACCGGATCGGCCCGTACGGACGCGAGCCCCGGGCTCTCCAGCGACCGCTCGGCCGCCGCCGCGTCGGTGAAGCCGTACCGGAGCAGCCGGGTGTAGGTGCTGCTGCGCCGCCCGTCGGGCACGGTCATCGCTGGCCTCTCGCCGTGGATCGGTACGCGGTCGCCGTCAGAGCACCGGCAGCATCTTGCGGAGCTCGAAGGCGGTGACTTCCGATCGGTACTCCTCCCACTCCTGCTTCTTGTTGCGCAGGAAGAAGTCGAAGACGTGCTCGCCGAGGGTCTCGGCGACCAGCTCGCTGCGCTCCATGAGCTCGATGGCCTCGCCGAGGTTCTGCGGCAGCGGCTCGATGCCCATGGCCCGGCGCTCGGCGTCGGACAGCGCCCAGACGTCGTCGTCGGCGCCGGCGGGGAGCTCGTACCCCTCCTCGATGCCCTTCAGTCCGGCGGCGAGCAGGACGGCGTAGGTCAGGTAGGGGTTGGCGCCGGAGTCGATGGAGCGGACCTCGACGCGGGTGGAGCCGGTCTTGCCGGGCTTGTACATGGGGACGCGGATGAGCGCGGAGCGGTTGTTGTGGCCCCAGCAGATGTACGAGGGGGCCTCGCCGCCGGCGCCGGCGGTGCGCTGGGAGCCGCCCCAGATGCGCTTGTAGGAGTTGACCCACTGGTTGGTGACGGCGGAGATCTCGCCGGCGTGCTTCAGCAGGCCGGCGATGAAGGACTTGCCGACCTTGGAGAGCTGGTACTCGGCGCCGGACTCGTGGAAGGCGTTGCGGTCGCCCTCGAAGAGGGAGAGGTGGGTGTGCATGCCGGAGCCGGGGTACTCGGAGAACGGCTTGGGCATGAACGTGGCCTGCACGCCCTGCTCCAGCGCGACCTGCTTCATCACGAGGCGGAAGGTCATGATGTTGTCGGCGGTGGAGAGCGCGTCGGCGTAGCGCAGGTCGATCTCCTGCTGGCCGGGGGCGCCCTCGTGGTGGCTGAACTCGACCGAGATGCCCATGGATTCGAGCATGGTGATGGCCTGGCGGCGGAAGTCCATGCCCACGTTCTGCGGGGTGTGGTCGAAGTAGCCGGAGGAGTCGGCGGGCACCGGGCGGGTGCCGTCGACGGGCTTGTCCTTGAGCAGGAAGAACTCGATCTCGGGGTGGGTGTAGAAGGTGAACCCGAGGTCGGAGGTCTTGGCCAGGATGCGCTTGAGGACGTAGCGCGGGTCGGCGTAGGAGGGGGAGCCGTCCGGCATGAGGATGTCGCAGAACATCCGGGCGGTGCCGGGGGCCTCGGCGCGCCAGGGCAGGATCTGGAAGGTGCCCGGATCCGGCTTGGCGATCATGTCGGACTCGTAGACCCGGGCGAAGCCCTCGATCGCGGAGCCGTCGAAGCCGATGCCCTCGTCGAACGCCTGCTCAAGCTCGGCGGGGGCGACGGCGACCGACTTGAGGTAGCCGAGCACATCGGTGAACCACAGCCGCACGAAGCGGATGTCGCGCTCTTCGAGCGTACGGAGCACGAACTCCTGCTGCTTATCCATAACTGTCATCCTCGCTGGTCAGGCCGTCCGCTCCCAAGCAGCGGGCCACATCGGGGGCACCAGAGCATCCCACCACACGATGTCGGCGGCGTTGCGTACACGGGTCCGAACGCCTTCCGTCACGTGTGCAGCCCTTCGTCCGGTCCTTCCGTCCCGGGCCCATCCTGCCGCCGGGCCCGTGCCCCGTGCACTCCATTGTGGAACACCGGCCGGATCTTGGTCGACCGGCCCCGGCCCGGTGTGCGGGCGGGGCCGGCCGGTCGCGGGCGGCCTAGGGGGCCGTGGCGGGCACGGGGCGGGCGGTCAGGGTCAGCCGGAGCCTCCTGGGGTGCAGGACGGTGGTCAGCCGGGCGGGACGGGGGTCGTTGCCGGGGGCGGGCCGCAGCCGCCACCGGGAGGCGATCGTGGCCAGGGCGAGGGTGCCCTCCGCCATGGCGAAGGTGTCGCCTATGCACTTGCGCGGCCCGCCGCCCCAGGCCAGGAAGGCCCCGCGGGGCAGGGCGGCGGCGCGCTCGGGCAGCCAGCGGTCGGGGTCGAAGACCTCGGGCCGCTCGTAGAGGTCCGGGTCGCGGTGCATGCCGACCGGGGTGATGACGACGGTGCTGCCGGGCGGCAGGCGGAGCCCGGCCAGCTCCACCTCCTTGCGGGTGATCCTGGTGAACAGCCAGCCGGGCGGGTGCAGGCGCATGGTCTCGGTGAGCAGGCGGCCGGTGAAAGGCAGGTGGGGCAGGTCCGGCCAGCGGGCGGGGCGGCCGCCGAGCACGGCGTCCACCTCCTCGTGGAGCCGGCGTTCGGAGACCGGGTCCCGGGTCAGCTGGTGCAGGGCCCAGGCCAGGGTGGCGCCCAGGCTCTCGGAACCCGCCATCATCATGGAGATGACCTGGTCGCGGATCTCCCGGTCGTCCGGGCCCGCGGCACCGTCCGCACCGGTGGCCAGCAGCGCCGACAGCAGGTCGCCGGAGTCGTCCCCGGCCGGGCCCTGCTCGGCGCGGTAGTCGGCGATGATGCGGTCGACGCTGTCGAAGAGGTGGCGGCGGCACTGCTGGTAACGGCGGTTGCCGGGGGTGGGGAGCCGCAGCAGCGGCTCGGGGACGAACATCCGCTGCATCACCCCGCCCAGCACGGTCTCGAACGAGCGCTGGATCCCGGCCGCCGTCGTGCCGTCGATGTGTGCGGAGAACAGGGTGCGGAGCACGGAGCGCAAGGTGAAGCTGTACATCACAGGAAAGACATCCAACACGTCGCCGCTGTGCCAGCCCCCGAGGAGACGGGCCAGTTCTTCCTCCATCGAGGCGCCGTAGCGCTCCAGCCGGGCGCGGTGGAAGGCCGGCTGGATCAGCCGGCGCTGCCGGCGGTGGTCCCGGTGCGGGCACGTCCCCAGGCCGTTGCCCAGGATGTCCCGCAGCCGGTCGAAGAGCGGGCCGCCCTTGTCGAAGGTGCGGTCGTCCTTCAGCACCTGCAGGGCGAGTTCGGGATGGCAGACCACGTACGCCCGCTGGGGACCCAGCCTGATCTGCACCAGGTCGCCGTGGGTCCGCAAGGACTGCAGGAAGCCGAGCGGCTCGCGCAGCAACTGCCCACCGTGGCCGAGCACCGGAAGTGGTGACGGCGCGACGCCAGCGGTGAACGCGGACGTGGCTAAAGCTACGTACGACATGCCCCCTCCATATGCTTCGTTCGGCAAAGGCGCCGATGTGTGCCGATTGCCGGTGTCCGCTTTCCACAACACCCGCAACAGCCCTGTGCAGGCAATCCCCACTGCGGGGCGCACGGAATCGGCGTGACGCATCGACTCCGCCCTGCACACGACAAGAGATGTGGCGTGCACGCAAGCGCCCCCCGTTTTCGGGCCCGGCAGGTTTCGGGGGCGGCCGGGACAGACAGGAACCCCGTTGCGCGGCGGACCTCGGCAGCCGCCCAGCTCGGGCGGCGCGGTTGCGCCGTCCGGGTCCCGCGGGCCGGGCCGCGGGTTCAGCCGCGGAGGAAGGGGGTGGCGAGGACGGCGGCGGCGACGGCCTGCGGGCGGTCGTACATCAGCAGGTGGCCGGCGGGGGCGACGGCCTCGAAGCGGGCGTCGAGCCGGTTCGCCAGGGCGCGCTGGCGCTGCAGCCAGCGGCGCTCGGGACAGGAGCCGGTGCCCGGGGAGGCGGCGAGGACGGTGACGGGGGCGGGCGGCAGGCCGTGGTGGGCGCGCAGCTCCTCCAGCTCGGCGGCCACGTCGCGGTAGCGCGTGTTCTCCATGAGGATGGCCCGCATGACGCGCCCGGTGCCGTAGGTGCGGCGCACCAGCTCCGCGGGGGCGGGGTCCTGGCGCTTGACGGAGGCGGAGCGGACGGAGAAGCGGCGCAGGGCGGGGCCGAGGGCCCGCGGCAGCCCGGCCGTGGCGAAGGCCAGGCCCCGCACGTGGGCGGCGGCGGTGCGCAGCTCGCGGCCGGGGACGGGGCGGGCGTCCTCCTCCACGCTGCCGTCGACCAGGACGAGCCCGGCCGTGCGCTCCGGGTACAGCCGGGCGAACGCCTCGGCGTGGAACCCGGCGAGGGAGTGCCCGACGACGGTGGCGGGGCCGGGCAGGCCCAGGGCGTCGAGGACGCCCGCTATGCGGGCGGCCTCCGCGGCGGCGGTGGGCGGTTCGACGGCCGGGGCGCTGAACCCCAGTCCGGGGCGGTCGAAGCGGACCACCGTGCGGTACGGGGCGAGCAGCGGGACGACCTGCTCCCAGTCGAACCAGCCCATGCCGAGCCCGGCGCTGAGCACGCACACCGGGCCCGTGCCCTCGCGCACCACGTGCAGGGGCACCCCGCCCACCCGCAGCATCCGCCCCGGTGGCCGTTCCGTACCGCTCATGCAGCTCCCCCTTCGGTCCGTCCCTCACCCGGAGGGCACGGCCAAGCTACTCGACGGTGCCGCTCCCGCGGTGCTCGGCCGCCACCCAGTGCGGCTTGCGGAACGTCAGGAAGGCCAGCGGCGCGAGGAAGCCGAGGACCAGCAGACCGCCGCCGACGGTGAGGACGTAGCGCCAGACGGGGCCGCCGCCGAACTGCTCGGGCGGGACGAAGCCGATGCACATGGCGCCGACGGACGCGGCGAAGCCGATGCCCGCGACCAGGTGCACGGCCGGTACGCGGAAGCCGCGCGGCTGGTGGGGGCGGGTGGCGCGCAGCCGGATGACGGCGGCGAACATCAGCAGGTAGACGACGAGGTAGATCTGCGTGGTGACGACCGAGAAGATCCAGTAGGCGCTGGAGACGTCGGGGATGAAGGCGTAGAGCAGCGCGATGAGGGTGGTCAGCACGCCCTGCGCGACCATGATGTTCCGCGGCACGCCGTTCTTGTTGAGCTTCTGCAGGACGGGCGGCAGGTAGCCCTCCTGCCGGGAGACCATGAGCAGGCCCTTGGACGGCCCGGCCAGCCAGGTGAGCATGCCGCCGAGCGCGGCCGCGACGAGCAGGACGCCGACGACCTTGGTCAGCCAGCCGACGTGGAAGTGGTCGAAGAAGCCCTGGAACGCCTGCATCACGCCCGCGGTGAGGCTGAGGTTCTCGCTCGGCATCACCCAGCTGATGGCCAGCGCGGGCAGGATGAAGATCAGCAGGACGAGGCCGGTGGCGGTGAACATCGCGCGCGGGTACTGCTTGCCGGGCTCGCGCAGCGCGGAGACGTGCACCCCGTTCATCTCCATGCCGGCGTAGGACAGGAAGTTGTTCACGATCAGCACGAGGCTGGCCAGCCCCGTCCACGGCGGGAGGATGTGGCCGCCGTCCATGGGGGCGGCCGAGGGGTTGCCCTGCGCCAGGAAGACCAGGCCGAGGGCGACGAGGACGACGCCCGGGATCAGGGTGCCGATGACCAGGCCCATGCTGGAGAGCCCGGCGACCGCCTTGGTGCCGCGCGAGGAGATCAGGACGCCCGACCAGTAGATGACGACGATGACGACGGCGATGTAGAGGCCGTTGTCGGCGAGCGAGGGGTCGATGACGTAGGCGAAGGTGCTCGCCACGTAGGCCAGCAGGCTCGGGTAGTACGCGATCGTCATGGCGAACTGGCACCACACGGCGAGGAAGCCCAGCGGCTTGGACAGGCCCTCGCTCACCCACCGGTGGACGCCGCCGGGCCAGCCGGAGGCCAGTTCCGCCGAGACCAGGGCGGTCGGCAGGAGGAAGACCACGGCGGGCAGCAGGTAGAGGAAGACGGCGGCCAGTCCGTAGATGGCCATCGAGGGCGAGGGGCGCAGGTTCGCGACCGAGGCGGTCGTCATCATCGCGAGCGTCGCCCACGAGATGAACTGGGCCCCGGTTCCCGGTGCGGGGGCGGCGGTGTCCGCGGCGGCAACGGTGGTGGGACGTTCGTCCCGAACCTGTTCCGTGGTGGTCATGGGGGGAGAGCGTCCTTCGGGCCGTGCGTCGTCGAGCGTTTTCGCCCCATGATCGGGCCTTGACGCCGCTTCGTGCACATCCGTCCGCACCGGGCCCTCTCGTCGGGCGATACCCCGTGGGGGTAAGGTGCGGGAGAGATCCGGAGGCGTGGGAGGCAGGCGGTGCAAGGACGAACGGCCGCCGCCGCGTGGTGCGGCCGGCTCCTGCTGTTCGCCGCGCTGCTGCTCGGGATCGTGACCATGCACACACTCGGGCACCCTCGCGATCACGGGGGTCCGGCCCCTTCCGCACCGGCCCTCCGGGCGGCTGCCGCGACCGCGCCCCGGGTCGCCGCCGCCGACGCTCCGGACCACGTACCGGACCACGTACCGGGCCGCGCCGCCGGCCACCCACCGGGCCGCGCCTTGGCCCACGACCCGGGTGATGCCCGGCGCCACGCCGCGGGCCACGCCGGCCACGTACCAGGCCCCGCCCCGGCCCACGACCCGGCTGACGCCCGGCGCCACGCCGGCCACGCACCGGATGACGCACCGGGCGGCGCTCCGGGCAACGCCGCGGGGTATGCCACGGGCCTCGCCGGCCACGCACCGGTCCATGCCCCGCGCCCCGCTCCGGGGCTCGCCCTGGGTCACGCACCGGGCCACGCCACCGGCCACGTACCAGGCCCCGCCCCGGCCCA
>NZ_JAIXMK010000097.1:0-18178 GCF_020328095.1 Streptomyces sichuanensis | reverse complement strand
ACGACCCCGGCGAGCGGCGGCTCCCGCGCCGCGGCCGCCCCGCGCGGCCCCGGCCGGAAGGCGGCCCGCACCGTGACCGGCGTGACCGCCGCCCTGGTGACCGCCGTGCTGGCGGTCATGGTGGCCGGACAGGTGCAGCGGGGCGCGGACGACAAGGCCCAGGCCAGGCCCGCCGGCGTCGGCAACCGCTCCGGCGCCGACACCGCCTCGCGCTCCGACGCCCGGCCCACGCCCCACGGCGGCGCCCAGGTGCCCGTCACGTACGAGCAGAAGATGGCCGGGAAGTACCCGCTGGAGGAGCAGGCCGGCGCCTCGGGTGAATTCGAGGTCGTGCCGGGCGCCGACCCGGCCCCCGGTAAGGGTGATGTGGTGCGCTACCGCGTTGACGTGGAGAAGGGACTGCCGCTCGACGGCGCCCTCTTCGCCGAGGCCGTGCACCGCACGCTCAACGACGAGCGCAGCTGGGGCCACGGGGCCAAGCGCACGTTCGAGCGCGTCTCCTCCGGCGACGCCGACTTCGTGGTCACCCTGGCCAGCCCCCGGACGACGGCCACCTGGTGCGCCAAGTCCGGCCTGGACACCACCGAGGACAACGTCTCCTGCGACTCCGCCGCCACCGACCGCGTGATGATCAACGCCTACCGGTGGGCGCAGGGCTCGCAGACCTACGGCGACGAGATGCACGCCTACCGGCAGATGCTGATCAACCACGAGGTCGGGCACCGGCTCGGCCGCGACCACGAGTCCTGCAGCGCCCAGGGTGCCCTGGCTCCGGTGATGATGCAGCAGACGAAGTTCCTGACGACGGACGACAAGACCTGCCGGCCCAACCCCTGGCCCTATCCGGAGGCCGCCGCCCGTTCCGCATCCTGAGCCGTTCGGTCTCTCCATTTGAGACAGCTTTGCCAGGGGCCGAAAATTCGTTCAGTCTTCTGCGCATGTCGCACCACCACGCCTCCGAGATCGCCGGCTTCGAGCTGGTGCTGATCGGCGTGGCCGCGCACGCAGTGGCCGACATCCTCTGTCGCTGAGACCGCCCTTCCCCCGCGCTCCTGCGCGCTGCCCGGCAGCGTCGCGTCCGCCGGGGCGGTCCCGCGTCCCCGTACGCTCCTCCAACCGCCTTCCGTGGGTGCTTCCTGCCGTCCTCCTCCGGCATTCCCTCGCTCCCCGCGAAAGGCTTTTCCTGTCATGCGTCACATGTCCGTCATATCCCGTCGGGTGGCCGCTGCCGCCGTCAGTGTGGTCCTGGTCGGCGGCGCAGCGGCGTGCGGCCCGGAGAAGAACGACGCCGCCACCGGCGGCGGCGCCGACGGCGCACCCGCCAAGGGCGGCACGCTCACGGTCCTCAACCGGGCGCCGCAGAAGCAGTTCGACCCCGCCCGCCTCTACACCTCCGGCGGCGGCAACATCCCCTCGCTCGTCTACCGCACCCTCACCACCCGAAACCGTGAGAACGGCGCCGAGGGCACCAAGGTCGTCCCCGACCTCGCCACGGACACCGGCACCCCCAGCGACGACGCCAGGACGTGGACGTACAAGCTCAAGGACGGGCTGAAGTACGAGGACGGCTCGCCCATCACCTCCGCCGACGTCAAGTACGGCGTCGAGCGCTCCTTCGCTGCCGAACTCTCCGGCGGCGCACCCTACTTGCGCGACTGGCTCATCGGCGGCGACACCTACCAGGGCCCGTACAAGGAGAAGAAGGGCCTCGACTCGATCGAGACGCCCGACGAGAAGACCATCGTCTTCAAGCTGAGGAAGTCCGAGGGCGACTTCCCCTACTTCGCCACCTCCACCCAGTTCGCCCCCGTGCCCAAGGCCAAGGACACCGGCGCCCGGTACGCCGAGCACCCGGTCTCCTCCGGCCCGTACAAGGTCGTCAAGAACGTGGGCGACGGCGAGCAGATGACGCTGGAGCGCAACCCCCACTGGTCCGAGGAGACCGACAAGGAGCGGCACGCCTACCCCGACCGCATCGAGGTCAAGTCCGGCCTGTCCCCGGCCGTCATCAACCAGCGGCTGTCCACCGGCTCCGGCGCCGACGCGGCCGCCGTGACCACCGACACCAACCTCGGCCCGGCCGAACTCGCCCAGGTCACCGGCGACAGGAAGCTCGCCGGACGCGTGGGCACCGGCCACTTCGGCCAGACCTCGTACCTGGCGTTCAACCCCACGGCCAAGCCCTTCGACGACCCGAAGGTCCGCCAGGCCGTCTCGTACGCGATCAACCGCACCAGCGTCGTCAACGCCGCGGGCGGCTCCTCGCTCGCCGAGCCCACCACGACCTTCCTGCCCCCGCAGAAGCCCCTCGGCCACACGCCGTACGACCACTTCCCGGCGGGCGCCAAGGGCGACCCGGCCAAGGCCCGGGAGCTGCTGAAGGAGGCCGGTCACGAGAACGGCCTGGAGATCACCCTCACCCACTCCACCGCCCAGAACTTCGAGACCGGACCCGAGATCGCCACCGCCATCCAGGCCGCGCTCAAGGAGGCCGGGATCACCGTGAAGCTGCAGGGCCTGGAGGACAACGACTACGACGAGAAGATCCACAGCTTCGACAAGCAGCCGGCCCTCTTCATCGCCCACTGGGGCGCCGACTGGCCCTCCGGCGGCCCGTTCCTCGCCCCTGTCTTCGACGGCCGGCAGATCGTCAAGGACGGCGCCAACTTCAACACCGCCCGCCTCGACGACGCCGGCACCAACGACGAGATCGACGCGATCAACAAGATCACCGACCATGACGCGGCCGCCGCGCGCTGGGGCGCCCTCGACAAGAAGATCGGCGAGCAGGCCCTGACCGTGCCGCTCTTCAACCCCGTCTACAAGCGCCTCTTCGGCAAGGACGTCAAGAACGTCGTCATCAGCAACTGGACCGGTGTCCTCGACGTCTCGCAGGTCGCGGTCAAGTGACGGACCCGATCACCACCCAGGAACCGGAGACGGGAACCGCTCCCGTCTCCGGCGCCCGGCAGGTCTGGCGGCGGCTGCGCGCGCGCAAGTCCGCGCTCGCCGCCGGCGCCGTGCTGGGCCTGCTCGTCCTCCTCGCCGTCGCCGCGCCCCTGCTGGCCGCCCTTGAGGGCCAGGACCCGAACACCTACCACGACGCCCTCGTCGACTCCGCCCGCGGCGGCGTGCCGTTCGGCGACCTCGGCGGCATCAGCGCCGAGCACTGGCTGGGCGTCGAACCGGGAACCGGCCGCGACATGTTCGTACGCCTCCTGTACGGCGCCCGCGTCTCGCTGCTCGTCGCCCTCGGCGCGACCCTCGTCCAGATCCTCGTCGGCGTCGGCCTGGGCCTGGCGGCAGCGCTCGGCAACCGCTTCGTCGAGAGCACGCTCAGCCACATCACCGACGTGATGGTGGCGATGCCGCTGCTGGTCTTCGCCATCGCCCTGATGGCCGTCGTCCCGGCGGACTTCCCGCGCCCGGTGCTCCTCGTCGTCGCCATCGGCCTGCTGCAGTGGGGCGGCATGGCACGGCTCGTGCGCGCCCAGACCCTGAGCCTGAAGAAGCTCGACTTCGTCTCGGCCGCCCGGCTGACCGGCGGCTCCACCTGGCGGGTGGCCCGGCGCGAACTGCTGCCCTCGCTCGCCGCCCCCGTGATCACCTACGCGGCCGTCCTGCTGCCCACCAACATCGTGCTCGAATCGAGCATGTCCTTCCTCGGCGTCGGGGTGAAGGCCCCGACGCCCTCCTGGGGCCACATGCTCTCCTCGGCCACCACCTGGTTCCGCGCCGACCCCCTGTACGTCCTGCTGCCGGCCCTCATGCTCTTCATCACCACGCTCGCCTTCACCGTCCTCGGCGACGGGGTGCGCGCCGCCCTCGACCCGCGCGAGGCTTCACGGCTCGGCGTCGGCACGAAGCGGCGCACGGCGCGCACGAGCAGCGCGCGAGGTGCGGCATGACCGGCTACCTCCTGCGGCGCCTCGCCGGGGCCCTCGCCGTCGTCCTCGTGCTCACCGCCGTCGTCTACGCGACCTTCTACATCGCCCCCGGCGACCCCGCCCGCCTGGCCTGCGGGCCCCGCTGCAACCCCGAGCAGATCGCCCAGGTCCGCGCCCAGCTCTCCCTCGACGACCCCGTCCACACCCAGTACTGGCACTTCCTGCAGGGCCTCGTCACCGGCCACGACTACTCCACCGGCGCCGGAGTGCTGCACTGCGACGCACCCTGCTTCGGCCTCTCCTACCAGAACAACCAGCAGGTCACCGACATGCTCGTCGAGCGGCTGCCCGCCACCGCCTCGCTCGCGGTCGGCGCCATGGCCGTGTGGCTGCTGCTGGGCACCGCCACCGGCCTGCTCTCCGCACTGCGCCGCGGCGGGATCACCGAACGCGTCCTGACCTGGCTCACCCTCGCCGGAACGGCCACCCCCGTCTTCATCAGCGGCCTCGGCCTGCTCATGCTGTTCTGCGCCTACCTGGCCTGGCTGCCCTTCCCCACCTACGTCCCCCTCACCGACGACCCCGAGCAGTGGGCCTGGAACATGCTGCTGCCCTGGGCCGCGCTCGGCCTGCTCGAATCGGCGAAGTACGCCCGGCTCACCCGCAGTTCCCTGCTGGAGACACTGGCCGAGGACCACATCCGCACCTTCCGCGCCTACGGGGCCACCGAACGCTCGCTCGTCGGCCGGCACGCCCTGCGCGGCGCCGTCGCCCCCGTCATCGCGCTGTCCGCGGCCGACTTCGGGTCGATGTTCGGCAACGCCATGCTCACCGAGATGATGTTCGGCCTGCCCGGCATCGGACAGCTGCTGGTGCACGCGACCACCACCCTCGACCTGCCCGTGGTCGTCGCCGTGGTGATGGTCACCGGCACGGCCGTCGTCCTCGCCAACATCGTGGCGGACCTGCTCCACGCCGCCGCCGACCGAAGGGTGGTCCTGCGATGACGCCCCAGCCCCTGGTCGCGGTGGACGGCCTGTCCGTCGCCTTCCCGGCCGGCCCCGGCCCGCACGACGGCCTCGTCCGGGCCGTCGACGACCTCTCCTTCACCCTCCGGCCCGGCGCCGCCCTCGGCATCGTCGGCGAATCCGGCTCCGGCAAGTCCACCGCCGCCTACGCCCTCCTCGGCCTGCACCGGGGCACCGGCGCCCACGTCACCGGCTCGGTGCGCGTCGCCGGGCACGACGTCCAGGCCGCCGGCGACGCCGCACTGCGGCGGCTGCGCGGCGGCGTGGCGGCCATGGTCTTCCAGGACCCGCTCTCCTCCCTCGACCCCTACCGGGCCGTCGGCGACCAGATCGCCGAGGTCCACCGCCTCCACCACCGCGGCGCCTCCCGCCGCGCCGCCCGCACCCGCGCGGCCGAGGTCCTGGACCGGGTCGGCATCCCCGACGCCGCCCGCCGCGCCCGCCTGCGCCCGCACGAGTTCAGCGGCGGCATGCGCCAGCGCGCCCTCATCGCCATGGCGCTCGCCTGCGCACCCCGCCTCCTGGTCGCCGACGAGCCCACCACCGCCCTCGACGTCACCGTCCAGGACCAGATCCTCGGCCTCCTGCGCGAACTGCGCGAGGAGAACGACATGGGCCTGATCCTCGTCACCCACGACCTGGGCGTCGCAGCGGACAGCGTCGACGAACTGCTCGTCATGAAGAACGGACGGGCCGTCGAGCACGGACCGGTGCGCGACGTGCTCGGCGCGCCCCGCGAGCCCTACACCCGCGAGCTGTTGGCCGCCGTCCCGCGCATCACCGAACGCCGGCAGCGCCCGGCCACCGCCCCGGCCGGCGGCGACGTCCTGCTCGAAGCGGCCGCCCTGCGCCGCGAGTTCGGGCGGGGCAAACGGGCCGTCACCGCCGTGGAGGGCGCCTCGCTCGCCGTACGGGCCGGCGAGACCGTCGGCATCGTCGGCGAGTCCGGCAGCGGCAAGACCACCCTCGGCCGCATGCTGGTCCGCCTGCTGGAGCCCACCGGCGGCGAACTGCACTACCGCGGACGCTCCATCGGCGGTCTCAAGGAGCGCGAGCTCCGCGCCTTCCGCAGCGAACTGCAGATGGTCTTCCAGGACCCGGTCTCCTCGCTCAACCCGCGCCGCAGCATCGGCGAATCCATCGCCGACCCGCTGCGCGCCGCCGGAAAGCTGGGGGAGGCTCAGATCATCGGCCGGGTAAGGGAACTGCTGGAACGCGTCGGCCTCGACCCCGCCGCCTACCACCGCTACCCGCACGAGTTCAGCGGCGGCCAGCGACAGCGCGTGGGCATCGCTCGCGCCCTCGCCCCCGAGCCGAAGCTGATCGTCTGCGACGAGCCGGTCTCCGCCCTGGACGTCACCACCCAGGCGCAGGTCGTGCGGCTGCTGGGCGAGTTGCAGCGCGACCTGGGCATCGCGCTCGTCTTCATCGCCCACGACCTCGCCGTGGTCCGCCAGGTCAGCGACCGGCTGGTCGTCATGCGCGGCGGACGCATCGTGGAGGAGGGCCCGGCGGACGACGTCTACGAACGCCCCCGGCACGCCTACACCCAGGCCCTGCTGGCCGCCGTGCCCACCCTGGAGCGGCCCGCCGCCACCGCCGGCCACGGCCCCGCCGCATAGCGCGATCAAACGCCCCGCCTGCGGGAAAGTCACTCCCGTTCACCCCTTCCGGTGGCGCGACGGACAACCGTCCGCCGCGCCACCGGGAAGCGCGCATAGCGTGCTCCCCGCTGCCCTAACGGCGGCTTCCGACAAGGGAGAACGGGGGTGCGTTCGTGCGTGTGGGACTGCTTTCCGAGGGCGGGTATCCGTATGCCGCCGGCGAGGGCGGGGAGTGGTGCGACCGGCTGGTGCGCGGACTGGGCCAGCACGACTTCGAGCTCTACGCCCTGAGCCGCAGCGCCCGCCAGGAGGACAGCGGTTGGCACGCCCTGCCGGGCAACGTCCGGCGGGTCCGGGCCGCACCCCTGTGGGGCGGACCCGCCCCCGGCTGCGCGAGCCGCGCCTACGGCTCGTACGGACGCGACCAGCGACGGCGCTTCTCCGCCCACTTCGGTGACCTGGCGGCCGCGATCACTCTGCCGGGAGATCAGGCGTACCGTTTCGCCGACGGGCTCGACGGCCTCGCCGACCTCGCCCGCGACGACGGCGGCCTCGCCGCCGCCCTCCGCTCCGAACAGGCCCTGCGCGCTCTGGAGACCGCCTGCCGCGCACCCGGCGCCCACCCCGCCGTCTACGGCACCCGCGTCGCCGACCTCCTCGTCGTCTCCGGACTCCTCGAACGCGCCCTGCGCCCCCTCTCCCTCGACTGGTACGGCACCGCCGGCGGCGACCGCGGCCTCGCCGCCGTCGACCTCTGCCACGCCACCTCCGCCGGACCCGCCGCCCTCCCGGGCCTGCTGGCCAAACGCTTCTTCGGCACCCCCCTCCTCGTCACCGAATACGAGGTCCGGCTGCGCGAGCACTACCTCTCCGGCCCCGGCGACCTCTCCCTGCCCGTACGCACCCTCATGTCCGCCTTCCACCGGCAGCTCGCCGCCCGCATCTACGCCGAAGCCGCCGTGATCACCGCCGGCGACGGACAGGGCCGCCGCTGGCAGGAGCGCTGCGGCGCCGACCGCGCCCGGCTGCGCACCGTCCACCCCGGCATGGACGCCAGCCTCTACGAAGCGGTCGGCGAGGGCGACGGACCCGCCGCCGACGACGGACTCACCCTCGTCTGGACCGGCGGCCCCGTCGAACCCCACCTCTGGGAGACCCTGGCCACCCTCCGCACGGCCGAACCCGGCATCCGGCTCAAGGTCGTCGGAGCGCCCCCCGGCGCCCTCCACGGCCCCGAAGGCGTCACCTACGGGCCCGCCTGCGGCCCCGAGGACTACGCCGAAGGCAGCGTCATCGTCCTCTCCGGCGCCCACGACGGCTTCCCCGCAGCCCTCGCCGAAGCCATGTTCTGCGCCCGCGCCACCGTCTCGCCCGACGTCGGCGCCGTCCGCGAAGTCATCGGCGGCACCGGCCTGATCGTCCCCCCGCGCGACCCCGCCGCCCTCGCCACCGCCTGCCAGGCCCTCCTGCGCGACCCCGAACGCCGCGAACGGCTCGGCGCCGCCGCCCGGGCCCGCGCCCTCGAACTCTTCACCGTCGAGCAGAACGTCTCCGCCTTCGGCGCCGTCTACCTCGAAGTCCTCTCCCGCGCCCCCGTCCAGCACACCGCCCCCGACCCCGCCGTCCCCTTCTCCCACGCCGCCGGCGCCCAGCCCCCGCTCTCCGTCTCCCCCCGCACCGCCTCGCCCACCTGGGCAGGGCGCCCATGACCACATCACTGCGGCCCGGCACCACCCCCGCGGCCCCCGTCGGCATAGCCGAGGACCCGGCGGACACCCCCACACCGGACCGGGCCCCGGCAGACCCCGTCAAGGCACTCCTGCGCCGCCACCACACCCTGTGCGCCGGCGCCGTCCACCCACTCGAAATCGCCGCCGCCCTGGAGCAGCACGGCATCGGCGACCGCGTCGCGGCCGAGTACCGCCACCGCGACGTCTTCTCCCTCGCCGAGGAGCTCCACGCGCGCGTGGAGCGCGACGAGCACACCTACGGACAGTCCCCGCCCTCCCCCCCGGACGCCGGAACCGCCCCGGACGAGCGACGGCCCGCAGCCTGCGCGGCCCTGCGCGCCGGCTGGGGCCGGGCCGGCCTGCCCGCCTGGCTCTGGCTCACCGCCTACGCCCTGACCGGCGACTGCGCCGTCACCCTGCTCCTGCACGGGCGCCACGGCCGGTCCCTGCACGCCCTGGCCGCGGCCGCCGTGAACGCCGCCGCCCCCACCGCCCTCGCCCTGGCCTGCGCCGTGGCACCCGCCGCATGGTGCGCCCACTGGTTCACCGAACGGGCCCGGCGCGTCCTCGCCCACAGCCGCGGCCTGGACGAGTTCGCACGACAGGTCCGGCCCGCCCTGCTCACCGCCCTCGCCCTCTTCCTCGGCGCCCTGCTCGTCTGCCTCTGGCCGGCCCGCACCGCCCTGCCCCCCGGCGGCCCGCTCGGCATCCCCACCCGGCCCGCCCTCGACTGCACCGCCGTGGCCGCCCTCGGCGCCCTGTTCTTCCTCGCCCGGCTGCTGTCCGCACACGGCCTGACCCGCGCCGCCGTCACCGCCACCCTCGCCGCCGCCACCGCCGAGGCCCTGCCGCTGGCCAGCCTCCTCGCCGCCCGGCTGCCCGGCTGCGAAGCCCTGCGATGGCCCGTCGGCTGGGCGGCGGGCGCCTACGGCCCGGCCGTCGTCCCGCTCGTCGCCTGCACCCTGCCGGCCCTCGCCCTGCTGGCCCACGCCGTCCCCGCGCTGTCGAGGGCCTCGGTCCACGGCCGCACGGACGCCCCGCACCCCTCCCGAACCGCCCTGCCCCCGGGCACCGGGCAGGAGCCCTCGCCCGACGACCCCACACCCCGTCAGAGGAGAGCAAGGAAGATGACCGTTCACCCCCTTGGCACCACCGGGCGAGAGCGAGGGCACGACCGATGAGAGTCCTGCTGCTCGGCGCCAACGGCTACCTCGGCCGCTTCGTGGCCGACCGGCTGCTCGCCGACCCCGCCGTCCAGCTCACCGCGCTCGGCCGCGGCGACGACGCGGACGTCCGCTTCGACCTGGCCAGCGGCAGCCCCGGCGCACTCACCCGGTTCCTCAACGCCGTCCACCCCGGGGTCGTCATCAACTGCGCGGGCGCCACCCGGGGCGGCGCCCGCGAGCTCACCCGGCACAACACCGTCGCCGTCGCCACCATCTGCGAGTCGCTGCGCCGCAGCGGCTGCGGCGCCCGGCTGGTCCAGGTGGGGTGCTCCTCGGAATACGGGCCCTCGCAGCCCGGCTCCTCCACCGCCGAGGACGCCGTCCCCCGCCCCGGCGGCCCGTACGGCGTCAGCAAGCTCGCCGCCACCGAACTCGTGCTCGGTTCCGGCCTGGACGCCATCGTGCTCCGCGTCTTCTCGCCCGTCGGCCCCGGCACCCCCGCCGGCTCCCCCCTCGGCCGGCTCGCCGAAGCCATGCGGCGCGCCATGCAGAGCGGCGACAACGAACTCAAACTCACGGGCCTGGGCGTCCAGCGCGACTTCGTCGACGTCCGCGACATCGCCCGCGCCGTCCACGCGGCCTCCCTGTCCGCCGCGCAGGGCGCCGTCAACATCGGCACCGGCCGCGCCGTCCGGCTGCGCGACGCGGCCACCCTCCTCGCCCGCGTCGCCGGCTTCGGCGGCGCCCTCCACGAACTGGACGACCCCCACCTGGGCAGCCCACCCGCCTACCCCTACCCCGACGGCTGCGGCGGCTGGCAGCAGGCCGACGTGCGCACCGCCCGCGACCGGCTCGGCTGGCGGCCCCGCATCGGCCTGGAGGAGTCGCTGGCCGACATCTGGATGGAGGCGGCGTGTCGTATCTGATCTCACCCGGGCACCGACGCGCCCCTGCCGCCCGCAAGGCCCCCCTCCGGATCGCCGTGCCCGGCTTCGCCCACCCCCTGGTCGCCCCCGCCGAATGGGGCGGCCTCCAGCGCACCGGGCTCCCGCTGGACTGGGTGGTGCTCGGCGCCGGCACCCTGCGCGGCACCGGCGGACCCGGCGGCGGCCCGGACGGATCCGTCGGCGGCCCCGGCTTCCGCCAGGACCCCTACTGCCTGTCCGCCGTCGTCCCCCTGCGCACCTCCGGCGTCCGGGTGCTCGGCCATCTGGACACCGGCCACGGCACGCGCCCCTTCGGCGAACTGCTCTCGGACGCACAGCGCTACCTCAACTGGTACCGCGTCGACGGCTTCGCCCTGGGCCGCTGCCCCACCGACGCCGCCGGACTCCCCGGCATCCGCCGCGTGGCCGGCGCCCTGCGGACCCTCCTCGACGCGGCCCACGTCGTGCTCGTGCAGGGCGGCCCCGCCTGCTCCGGATACGCCGCCGTCGCCGACCAGTTGGTGACCTTCGCCGGGCCCTGGTCCCGCTACCGCTGGTCCCAGGCCCCCGAATGGACCGCCGAGCACCCGCCCGAGCGGTTCTGCCACCTCGTGCACGGCGTGCCGCGCCACCACCTCGACGAAGCACTGCGCATCGCCCGCTGGCAGGGCGCGGGCACCGTCTACCTCACCGACCGCACCGACCACGACGACGTCGACCCCTGGGAGTCCCTGCCCGGCTACTGGGACGACATCGTCTCGCGCATCGGACCTGGTGTCTCGGAATGAGACGGGGCGTGGCAGTGTTGCAGGGGAAGAACAGAACGCTGCCTCTATGTTCCCCGCACCCGTGGGGATGACCCTGGAGCCCCTGTGTCGCTGCCACCCCTGGTCGAGCCGGCTGCCGAGCTCACCGTCGACGAGGTCCGTCGGTACTCCCGCCACCTGATCATCCCGGACGTCGGGATGGACGGGCAGAAGCGCCTGAAGAACGCGAAGGTGCTCTGTGTGGGCGCCGGCGGCCTCGGCTCCCCAGCGCTGATGTACCTGGCCGCGGCCGGCGTCGGCACGCTCGGCATCGTGGAGTTCGACGAGGTCGACGAGTCGAACCTGCAGCGCCAGATCATCCACAGCCAGTCGGACATCGGCCGCTCCAAGGCCGCCTCCGCGCGCGACACGGTGCTCGGCATCAACCCCTACGTGAACGTCGTTCTCCACGAGGGCCGCCTTGAGGCCGACAACGTCATGGAGATCTTCTCCCAGTACGACCTGATCGTCGACGGCACGGACAACTTCGCCACGCGCTACCTGGTCAACGACGCCTGCGTGCTGCTGGGCAAGCCGTACGTCTGGGGCTCGATCTACCGCTTCGACGGACAGGCGTCCGTCTTCTGGAGCGAGCACGGCCCCTGCTACCGCTGCCTCTACCCCGAGCCCCCGCCGCCGGGCATGGTCCCCTCCTGCGCCGAGGGCGGCGTGCTGGGCGTGCTGTGCGCGTCGATCGGCTCCATCCAGGTCAACGAGGCCATCAAGCTGCTGGCCGGCATCGGCGACCCGCTCGTCGGCCGACTGATGATCTACGACGCCCTGGAGATGACCTACCGGCAGGTCAAGGTCCGCAAGGACCCCGACTGCGCGGTCTGCGGCAAGAACCCCACCGTCACGGAGCTCATCGACTACGAGGCGTTCTGCGGCGTCGTCTCCGACGAGGCGCAGGCCGCGGCGGCCGGCTCGACGATCACTCCCGCGCAGCTCAAGGAGTGGATGGACGCGGGCGAGAACATCGACGTCATCGACGTCCGCGAGCCGAACGAGTACGAGATCGTCTCCATCCCCGGCGCCCGCCTGATCCCCAAGAACGAGTTCCTGATGGGCAACGCCCTCCAGGACCTGCCGCAGGACAAGAAGATCGTCCTGCATTGCAAGACGGGTGTCCGCTCCGCGGAGGTGCTGGCCGTGCTGAAGTCGGCCGGCTTCGCCGACGCCGTGCACGTCGGCGGCGGCGTGATCGGCTGGGTCCACCAGGTCGAGCCGCAGAAGCCGGTCTACTGACGCAGGCAGACCGTCCGCCGGGAAGCCGACGACGGGCCCCCGTTCGCTGTGCGCGAGCGGGGGCCCGTCGGCGTTCAGGAGCAGACGGTGCCGTCCGCCGGGGTCCTGCCCTCCAGCAGGTGGGCGTTCACGGCCTTGGTCGCACAGTCGTCCACCCCGTACGTGCCATGGCCCTCGCCCTTGACGGTGAGGCGGACACCGACGCCCCTGCCGAGCTTCTCCGCCATGCGCTCCGCACCGGCCACCGGGGTCGCCGGGTCGCCCGCGTTGCCGATGACCACGATGGGCGCCGCGCCGTCGGCGCTCACGTCGGGGGTCTTCCACTTGCCCTTCACCGGCCAGTCCGTGCAGGACAGCAGGGACCACGCCGCCGACTCCCCGAAGACCGGCGACGCCGCCCGGAACTCCGGCAGGCGCTGCTTCACGTCGGCCACGGTGTAGCGCTGCTCGGCGTCGGCGCAGGAGATCGCCCGGTTGGCGGCCTGGAGGTTGGTGTAGCGGCCGTCGGGGGCGCGGCCCACGAGGGAGTCGAAGAGCAGCAGCAGGGTGTTGCCGGTGCCCTTGCGCAGGGCCTCCTGGAGCCCGGCCGTCAGGTACTTCCAGGTGTCCTTCGAGTACAGCGCGGCCGCGATGCCGTTGACCGCCTCGTCCTGGGTGAGCTTGCGGCTCTGCGTGGTCGGCAGGGGCTTGCCGTCGAGGTCCTTGAGCAGGGCGGTGATCTGCGCCTGCGTGGGGCAGCCGCCGGAAGCGCCGCAGTCCTTGAGGTAGTTGTCGAGGGCGAGCTGGAAGCCCTTGGTCTGGCCCATATTGCCCTGCAGCGGATCCTGGGTCGGGTCGACGACCGCGTCGAGGACGGCCCGGCCGACGTTCCTCGGGAACAAGTGGGCGTAGACCGCGCCCAGTTCCGTGCCGTACGAGATGCCGAAGTAGTGCAGCTTCTGGTCACCGAGCGCGGACCGGATCAGGTCGAGGTCGCGGGCGGCGCTGATGGTGTCCACGTGGGGGAGGACCTTGGCGGAGTTCTTGGCGCACGCGTCGATGTACGCCTTGTTCGCCGTGAGGGTCTCCTTGAGCTCGGCGTCGTCGTCGGGCGTGCCGTCGATCTGGTAGGCGGCGTCGAGCTCCTTGTCGCTCTGGCATCGCACGCCCGCGCTCTCGCCGACGCCGCGCGGGTCGAAGCTCACCAGGTCGTAGCGGTCCTGCAGCTTCTCGTAACTGTCGGCCAGCGACGGCAGGCCCGCGACGCCGGATCCACCGGGGCCGCCGAAGTTGAACACCAGCGAGCCGATGCGGCCGGACTTCTCCCGGGCCTTGCTGCGGATCAGCGCCAGGTCGATCTTCTCGCCGTCCGGCTTGGCGTGGTCCAGGGGCACGGGCAGCGTCGCGCACTCCCACCCCTTGCCGGGCGCCTTGCCGCCGCCCTGGGCCGCGGTGGGCGCCTCGCACCGCTTCCAGATGAGCTGGGCGCCCGCCGAACGGTTCCTGCTGTCGGTGCCGCCGGAACCGTCGCCGTTTCTGCCCTGCCCGCACGCGGTGGCGGTGAGGGCGAGCGCGAGGACGGCGGAGGCGAGGGCGGCGGGCCGGGACCGTGTGGGACTCATTCCACCGACTTTACGGAGAAATCGCTCGCGGGAGGCCCTCCACGCACCGGCGTACGGTCGCCGTCAGGCGGAGTGCAGGGGCGCGCAGCCCATGCGGCCCGCCACCGCCTCCACGAGAGGGGGGAACGCCTCGCGCGCGTCGTCCAGCCGCGTCCCGGTACGGCCGGGGCCCGTGCGCATGGCGAACACCGTGGGGCGGCCGCCGCAGTCGGCCCGTATGAGCGCGGCCGCGGCCTCGATCCGGCCCAGGGCCCGCCAGCCGGGCGCGGGCGGACTGTCGCCCGTCAGTCCGTCGAACAGGGCGACGATCCGCGGCCGGGCGACCATCATGAACCGGGCCGCCCACTGGCCGCCGCCGGCTATGGCGCAGGTCTGGAAGCCGTCGTGGACACTGCCGGCCGCCGTCCGGGGGGCGGCCGGGGGAGCCGAGGCGGACGCCGGCGCGGGCCGCCGGGACGGTGCCGATGCCGGCGTCGGTGCCGACGCTGATGCCGGTACTGGGAGCGGGAGGCTGCAGCCCGTGGGGGTCGTGGGGCCCGTGGTGCGCACCTCGCCGGCGCAGCCCGTCACCTTCGTGGCGCGGTTGGCGGCCTCCAGGAGGATCCTGCCCGTCCGGTCCGGGCTGGAGTCGAACGAGCCCGAGACCGTCACCACCGAGGGCCGGCCGTCCACGTCGCACGAGGCGGGCAGGACCAGGGTGCCGGTGTCGGCGGTGACGAAGCCGGGGAGGTCGTCCGGCAGGGCGGCGTCGCCCCCGGCGAACAGCTCCGCCAGCCACGCCCGGCGCTCGTCCGCCGCGCTCGGGCCCGTCTCGTAGCGGACCTCCAGGCTCCGGCGGGGGGCGTCCCGGCCGCGGCCGCCGCTCCAGCTCAGCGAGCAGCGGCCGTGGGGGCGGGCGGGAGTGGGGGCCGTCTCCCGGGCGGTGCGGCGGTGCGCGCCGCCGTCGCGCCCGGCGTCCGTACGGAACGGGCCGCCGTCCGCGCGCCAGGTGCCCCAGCAGTACTCCGGCTTGGACAGCGGACGGAACTGCGTCTGCCACAGCGCCATCAAGGCCGCCAGCAGGGCCGCGATGGCCAGGGCGCCGGTCAGCGTGCGGGCCCGCCCGGCGGTGCGGCCGGCTGCGGCGGTGTTCGGCATGACGTGCCCCCCTTCGTCCCCCGGTGCAACTCCGTTGTCGCGTGCGGAACTTCTGTGCGGGCGATCGTAGTGCGGGCCACTGACATTCGAGCCGGCGGAGTTCGTATTACCGGTGTGATGTGCTATGGGTGCTATCAGTACACCTTATGAGCAGATCTTATGGGCTTCCGGAACGGTGCCTTCCAGCAGGTATGCGTCAACAGCGCTCTTCACGCACGCATTGCCGCTGTCGTACGCCCCATGGCCTTCGCCCCGGTACGTCATCTCCACGCCCACTCCCGGGCCCAGTTCCCGGACCATCTTGCGCGCTCCCTCGTAAGGAGTCGCCGGGTCACCGGTGTTGCCCACCACGAGCACGGGTGCGGCACCCTTCGCGCTGACGTCGGGCGTCTGCCATTCGCCCTTTACGGGCCAACCGGTGCACTGCAGCAGGCTCCACGCCATGAACTCCCCGAAGACCGGGGACGCCTTGCGGAACTCCGGCACCTTGCCCTCGATCTCGGCCGCCGTGTAGCGCTGGGCGAAGTCCGCGCAGGTGATGGCGTTGAGGGATGCCTGCAGTGAGGTGTACTTCCCGTCCTGGGAACGGCCGTTCATGGCGTCGCCCAGCGCGAGCAGGATCTTCCCGTCACCGTTCTCCGCGTCCTCGACGCCCTCCGTGAGGTAGTCCCAGTAGTCCTTCGAATACAGCGACTGGGCGATGCCGCTGGTCGCCAGGGACTGGGTGAGGTCACGGCCGGAGCCACCCGGCACCGGGTTCTTGCCGAGACGGTCCAGCAGGCCGGTGATCTGCTGCTCGGTGGGGCAGTTGTCGGACGTCTTCACACAGGCGGCCATGTAGTTGCCCAGCGCCAGCTGGAAGCCGGCCGCCTGCGCGAGTGCGCTCTGCACGGGGTCGCTGGCCGGGTCCACCACGCCGTCCAGGAGGGCGCGGCCCACGTTCTTCGGGAACAAGTGGGCGTAGACGCCGCCCAGTTCCGTCCCGTACGAGATGCCGAAGTAGTGCAGCTTGGCGTCGCCCAGTACGTGCCGCATGAGGTCCATGTCGCGGGCGGCGTTCGTCGTGCCGACGTGCGCGAGGATCTTGCCGGAGTTCTTTTGGCAGGCCGACGCGTACTGGTCGACCCTGGCCACCAGGGCCCGCTCCTCGTCCTCGCCGGCCGGGGTGGCGTCCGCGGCGTAGTAGGCGTCCAGTTGCCGGTCGTCCAGGCACGTCACGCCACTGCTGCGGCCGACCCCCCGCGGGTCGAAGCTGACCAGGTCGTAACGGGAGCGCAGGGTCCGGTAGTCGTCGGCGAAGGCCGGGAGGGTGGTGATGCCCGAGCCGCCCGGACCGCCGAAGTTGAAGATCAGCGAGCCGATGCGGTGGGCCTGGTCGGTGGCCCTGGCCCGGATCATGGCGATGCCGATGGTGTCGGCGTCGGGACGGGCGTAATCCAGTGGGGCGCGCAGCGTCGCGCACTCCCAGTCGCGGCCCGGCGGCCGGCCCGCGCTGCTGTCCTCGCTGCGGGTGGGGGCCGGACACGGCTTCCAGTCCAGCTTCTGTGCGGCGGCCGCGAGACGGGCGGTGCCGCCGTCGCCGTTGCTTGTGCCCGCGCCCGTCTCCGTGCCCGTGGCGGGGGCGGCCTCGCTGCTGCCCGGACCCACGCCCCCGTCGCAGCCCGTGGCGGTGGCGAGGAGCAGGACGGTCGCGGCCAGCAGGACGCCGACTCGTGGGGATCTGGGCACGCATCCCATCCTCCGGGCGCCGGGGGGAGGGCCGCGCGCGGTGCGGGGCGTACGGGTTACCGCGGGGCGCCCGCTGCGACGGGCGCGGGCGGCGGGGCTGTCGCGTTCCGGGTGCGGGGCTCGCTACGGGCGTACGGATCGCCGCGGGGCGGCGTATGGCGGCGGGGCGGTGTGCCGGGTCGGGCGTGCAGGGTGCCGCGGTACGCCCGGCGTTCGGGGTGCCCTGCTGTGGCACGGTGCGTCCGGCGTTCGGGGTGCCCCCGGCGGGGCGTTTCGGGGCGGCCGTCAGTGGACGACGAATCTGACCTCTGTCGCCTTGACCGTCACCCAGACGCGGGTCCCTTCCTTCAGCTCCAGCGCCGCGGCCGCCTCCGGCGTGATCTCGGCGACCACGTCGGGCTCCCCGGCGACGAGGACGCGCAGCCTGCCGCCCTGGGCGGTGAGCTCGTGGACCGTGCCCGGCCAGGCGTTGCGGGGGCTGCCGGCCGTCGGCTCGGCCGTGTGCAGTGCGACGGCCTCCGGCGGCACGACGGCCAGCCCGGTGGCCAGCCCGGTCGTCGCGGCGGCCGGGGCTTCCGCCGTGCGCAGGCGGGCGCCGTCGTCCAGGAGGATCGTTCCGTCCTCCGTCGCCCTGCCGGGCCACGCGTTGTGGCCGAGCATGCGGGCCGCCCAGGGGGAGCGGGGGTGGCGGGTCAGTTCGGCGGGCGTGGCGTACTGGACGGTCCGGCCGTCTTCGAGGACGAGCACCCGGTCCGCCAGTGCCACGGCCTCCACGGGGTCGTGGGTGACGATCAGGCAGACGCCGGGGAAGCCGGCGAGGTGGGTGCGCAGGGTCCGGCGGACGTGGGCGCGGGTGGACTGGTCCAGTGCCGCCAGCGGTTCGTCCAGGAGGAGCAGGCGGGGGCGGGAGGCCAGGGCGCGGGCCAGTGCCACGCGCTGGGCCTGGCCGCCGCTGAGGCGGGCGGGCCTGCGGTGGGCCAGGTGGCCGACGCCCAGGCGGTCGAGCCACTCCCGGGCCTCGCGGTGGGCGGCCTTCTTCGGGGTGCCCTGGGCGCGCAGGCCGTAGGCCGTGTTCGCCAGGGCGGACAGGTGGGGGAAGAGGGCGTTGTCCTGTGGGACCCAGGCGATGCGGCGGTGATGGGTGGGGACGGACGCCGTGTCCTCCTCGCCCAGGTGGAGGGGGCGCGCCTCGGCTCGGGTCGTCAGGCCGAGCAGGGCCCTGAGGAGCGTCGTCTTTCCTGCGCCGTTGGGGCCCACGACCGCGATCGTGGTGCCGGGGGCGGCGTCGAGGGTTGCCTGGGTGGCACCCGTGACCGTGGT
>NZ_JAIXMK010000096.1:0-11839 GCF_020328095.1 Streptomyces sichuanensis | reverse complement strand
GCCGGGGGCGGCGTCGAGGGTTGCCTGGGTGGCACCCGTGACCGTGGTGCGCAAGCGGTGATCGTGGGTGGGGGCGGGGCCGGTGCGGGGAGGGCCCTCTGCGGCTGCATGATTTACGGCCCCCGTCGCCGTGGATGTGAACCCGGAAGGTTGCCGCACATCACTCCCCCAGCTACCGCTGGGGGTGCCCCCAACGCCGCTTGCCGGGCCCTCCCCGCCCCGGCCCCGCCCCCGCTCCGCCGGCGGCTGCGGGTTCAGCCAGCGGCCGCGTAGGGACAGGAGGACCAGCATCGCGATCGCCAGGAGGAGCAGGGATACCGCTGTCGCGCCCTCCGGGTCGTCCTGGAGGAGGAGGTACACCTGCAGCGGCAGCGTCTGCGTCGTGCCGGGGAGGTTGCCCGCGAACGTGATCGTCGCCCCGAACTCGCCCAGCGCGCGCGCCCAGCAGAGCGCCGCCCCGGCGAACAGGCCCGGAGCCACCATGGGCAGCGTCACCGTGCGGAAGACGTGCAGGGGGCCCCCGCCGAGGGACGCCGCCGCTTCCTCGTACCGGGGGCTCAGGCCCTCGAGCGCTCCTTCCAGGCTGATCACCAGGAACGGCATCGCCACGAACGCCGACGCCACCACCGCCCCCGCCGTGGAGAACGGCAGCGTGACGCCCAGGGTCTCGTCCAGCCAGCCGCCCAGCACTCCTCGCCGGCCGTACCCCTGCAGCAGTGCCACGCCCGCGACCGTGGGCGGGAGCACCATCGGCAGCATCACCAGGCAGCGCACCAGCGCCTTGCCCCGGAACTCCGCCCGCGCCAGCAGCCACGCCAGGGGGACGCCCAGGACGAGGGAGAGGGCGAGGGCCCAGGCCGACACCGTGAGGCTGAGGGTCAGGGCCTGGGTGACCTCGTGCGAGGTGAGGCGGCCGGGGAGCGTGTGCCAGGGCGTGCGGGCCAGGATGCCGGCCAGCGGGAGGAACAGGAACGCCACCGCCAGCACGGCCGGCACGGCGAGGGTCAGGGGTGCGCGGAACCTCACGGCTGCTGGAAACCGGCGTCCCGGAGGATCTTCCGGGCCTCGGGCGAGGTCAGCCAGGCGACGAACTCCTTGGCCGCGTCGCCGTGCCGGGACGCCTTCAGCGTCGCCGCCGGATAGGAGGCCACGGCGTTCTGCGCGTCCGGGACGGTCACGGTGGCGACCTTGTCCCTGGCGGCCGCGGCGTCGGTGACGTAGACGATGCCCGCGTCGGCCTCGCCCAGGGAGACCTTGCCGAGCACGGCGCGGACGTTCGGCTCCTGGGAGACCGGCCGGACGTCGACGTGCTGCGCTTCGAGGACCTTCTTGCTGTAGCGGCCGGCGGGGACCTCGGGGGCGGCCAGGACGACCTTGACGCCCTCCTTGGAGAGGTCGGCGAGACCCTCGATCTTCTTGGGGTTGCCCGGTGCCGTGGCGATCGTCAGGCGGTTCTTGGCGATCGCCACGGGGGCGTTCGTCTCCTGCTTGAGGCCGTCCATCGTCTTGGTGTCGGCCGTGACGAGCGCGTCGGCGGGGGCGCCCTGGCGCACCTGCGCGGCCAGTTCCTGGGAGCCGGCGAAGGAGAACGTCACCTTGGTGCCCGGGCGGGTCTTCTCGTAGGCGGCGCCGGCGGTCTTGAAGACGTCGGTGAGGGAGGCGGCGGCCAGCACGGTGAGTCCGGTCTGCTGCTTGGCGTCGGTGTCCTTGCTGCCGCCGCCGCACGCCGTGAGGGCGATCAGCAGGGCGGCGGCCAGGACGGGGGCGGTGGTGCGGCGCATGGTCTCTCCTGGCTCAGGCGCGGTCGATGTGCACGTTGGTGGCCTTGACCCGGGCCACGGCCTCCATGCCGACGGCCAGGCCGAGTTCCTCCACGGCCTCGCGCGTCAGCAGGGAGACGAGGCGGTGGGGCCCGGCCTGGATCTCCACCTGTGCGGCGACGTCGCCGAGCCTGACGGCGGTGATGATCCCCGGGAAGGCGTTGCGCGCGCTGGTGTGCGCCGTGTCCTCGCTCTGCGCCTCGGCGGCGAGCGCCACCGAGAACGCCGCGAGGTCGGGCCCCTCGATGAGCCGCTTGCCCGCGTCGTCGCGTTGTGTGGGGATCCGTCCGGCATCGGCCCAGCGGCGGACCGTGTCGGGGCTGACGCCGAGCAGACGGGCCGCCTGCCCGATGGTGTACGACCGCATGTGCGGCACCGTATGGCCATACGGCCCGCATGTGCAAGGCCGAGCCCCGGGGTGGGTTGGCGTCTGCTAGATCGCGCCCTTCCGGGTCAGCTGGTTGAAGCACAGCCACCCCGGCAGCACCGGCAGCCAGAACGTCATCAGCCGGTAGAGCAGCACCGCCGGCGCCGCGGTCTCCGCCGGCAGTCCCGCGAGGGTGAGGGCGCCGATCAGGACGCCCTCCACCGCGCCCACGCCGCCGGGCGTCGGGGCCGCCGAGCCCAGGGCGTTGCCGGCGAGGAAGACCACCGCGACGCTCGCGTAGCTCAGGTCTCCGCCGAACGCGCGGATGGAGGTGTCGAGGCACATGACGAACGCGGCGGACAGCAGCACCCAGCCGCCGATGCCGTTGATGACCTTCCGGGGGCGCTGCAGCAGGTCCAGCATGCGCGGCACCACGCCGGCGAACAGCGAGCGCACGCGGGTCGAGACGAACTTGCGCAGGAAGGGGACCGCCGTGACGACGAGTACGAGGACGGCCGCGGTGAGCAGGCCGCCGATGACCGTGCGGGAGGGCGGCAGCGCCGAGGAGGTGCGTTCGGTGCCGGTGATGTAGCCGAAGGTCAGCAGCAGGATGATGTGGCTCGCCAGGCCGAAGAGCTGGGAGGCGCCCACGCTGGCCACGGCCAGGCCCGGGCGCAGGCCCGCGCGCTGGAGGAAGCGGGTGTTCAGGGCCACGCCGCCGACCGCCGCCGGGGCGACGAGCTTCACGAACGAGCCGGCGACCTGGGCCAGGAGGGTGCGGCCGAAGGGCACCTTCTCCGGTACGAAGCCGAGCAGGCTCATCGCGGCGGCCACGTAGCTGAGTGCGGAGAAGCCGGCCGCGGCGGCCACCCAGTACCAGTTGGCCTGGTCGACGAGCTTGCCGAGCTCGACGTGGGCGAGCTGCGACAGCAGGACGTAGGCGGCGATGGCGCCCGCGAGGGAGCTGATGAGGGTGCGGGGCTTGATGCGCTCCAGGCGTACGGGCTCTATGGGGGCCTGGGGACGGACGAGGAGGACCTGGCGGCGGATCTGGGCGAGCAGGTCCTCCTCGCGGGCCTCCTCGGCGGCGTCGTCGAGGAGCTGCTTCTCGGCCTTGCGCTCGGCCTTGAGGATCTTGCGGTCGTCCTTGGGCCCGGTCGCCCCGGCCTCGGCGCGTTCGCGGGCCTTCTCCTCGCGGGCGATCCGGGACGCCTCCAGGGCGGCCTCGCGCTCGCGGTGGGCGCGCTCGCGGGCGAGCTGGCGCAGGGTCGCGCGGCTGGCGCGGGTGAGGGCGATGGGCTGCAGCAGCGGCAGGCTGTCGGCGACGGCCTCGGGGCCGAGGACCGACACGGCCGCGGCGACCGCGCGCTCGGCGCCCACGCGCAGGCCGAGGGTGGTGAGCAGCTGGGCGACGTCCATGCGCAGTACCAGGTCGCCGGCGGCGATCTCGCCGCCGCGCAGGTCGGTCAGGACCACATTGCCGGAACGATCCACCAGGAGGGCGTCGCCGTCGAGCCTGCGGTGGGCGATGCGGCGCGACTGCAGCGCCTGGACCTGACGCCAGGCGCCCGCCATCAGCTCGTCGGTGATCTCCTCGGTGGCGGTGGCGTCCAGGGTGCGGCCGCCGATGTGCTCGTAGACGAGCATCACGGCGTCCGGGCCGAGCTCGGAGGTGGCGATGAGCTTGGGCGCGTTGGCGCCGGCGGCGATCGCCGCGTAGGCGAGCAGCGCCTCCTGCTCCAGCGCCTGGCGCAGCGACACCAGGCTGCGGCGCTGGATGATGCCGCGCAGGGCCAGCCGCTGCCAGACGCGGTAGAAGAAGCCCTGGGCCTGCTGCTCCCGGTCCACGACGGTGACGTCGAGGGGCGGGCCGTCCTCCAGGGTGACGAGGTAGCGGCGGCCGCGGTCGGGGTGGGTGGACGGCTCGGCCTCCGGGGCGTCCTCGGTGCGCAGCGCGCTGACGGGCGTGAAGCCCACGCGCCGCAGGCCCGCGAGGAGGTGCTGGCCGGTGGGGCGCACGTTCGGCGAGCCGACGGCGTAGAGCGTGCCGTAGGCGACCGTCCAGCCGATCAGGACGGTGGTCACGATCGAGAACGGCGTGGTGTAGCCGTTGACCAGCACCGCGAAGGCGTCCAGTAGCAGCACGCCCCACATGGCCACGCGCCAGCGCGGCCGGCGGGACATGCCGACGGCCGTCATATAGGCGATGACCGGGGCCAGATAGCCGTGCACCGGGTCGGTGAAGCCGCCGGTGGGCGCGCGCTGGGTCAGCGCGGCGCGGATGGACTCGGGCGCGGCCTCGGCCACCCAGAGGGCGGTGGCCAGGGACACGCCGTGCGCGAGGACGGCGGCCAGGACGCCGTCCGCGATGCGCAGCCCGTCGCGTTTGATCAGCCGTTCGATGGCGAAGGCCACCGGGACGATGAAGACGGCGATGTTGGCCGTGAGCCCGGCGAAGCTGGCCAGCAGCTGGGGCGCCTTGCCGGTGCTCTCGTTGACGTCCTGCGCCAGGCCCGTGGTGGTGCCGTGGGCGAACGCCGCGAGGGCGAGCACGAGGGCGATGCCGACGATGCCCAGGAACAGCCGCACGAGGTCGGCCGGGCGGTGGACACGGGCGGGGAGCAGGGGCTCGTCGCCGGAGACCTTGTCGATGTGGACCTCGCCGCCTTCGCACTGGTACCTGCCCGGCTTCCCGGACTCACCGGCCATGCCGCGGCCCTCCGGGTCCTCGTGGCAGGGCAGCACTGCGGGGGCGCGGGCCTCTTCCGGAGGCTGCGCGCCCTGCTGCTTGCCGGTCTCTTCTCTGTCTCGTATCACCAGTCACCGCCCGGAAGATGGTGGCACGACCCGGCCGGGCAAGGGGGTATCAGGGTGCATTTCGGGGGCGCGGACTCCGGATCGTACGCCCTGTAGCGTCGGGATGCACTCTGAGTGATCTTGTGGAATGTCCGGCTCCGGTGGGTGGCGGGAAGGGACACGGGCGGCTGCGGCAGTATGGACCGGTGAGTGAGCTTCCCGAGTACGCAGAACGCGTGCTGGCCGTCGCCGAGCGCATCCCGCCGGGCCGGGTGATGACCTACGGGGACGTCGCCGAATGGCTCGGCGAGGGCGGCCCCCGGCAGGTCGGCCGCGTCATGGCCCTCTACGGCGCAGCGGTCCCCTGGTGGCGCGTGGTCCGCGCCGACGGCGTACTGCTGCCCGGCCACGAACTGCGGGCCCTGGACCACTACCGCCACGAAGGCACCCCCCTGCGACAGGCCGGCCCCGCCGCCGAAGGCCACGTGCCCCGGCTCGCCATGACCCGCGCCCGCTGGGACGGCACCCAGGACGCCCCCGCGGATGTGACTCCGCCCACCTGACCCCACCCCCCGCCCACCGGCCGCCCACCCGCACCCCGGCCCACGCCCCAAGGCATTACCCGAACGGATGAGGCCCCGGAACGACGACGGCGACTCACCGGACGCCCTGCGCCCCACCCCCCTCCTGGCGTAGCGTCGGTGACCGCCCTTCGCACCGGGCCCTCCCGCAGCACCACACCCCGCACCCCCACCAGGACCGGCAACACACGTGAGCTCCTCCCCGTCGTCCCGCTCGGCGCACCCGCCCGCCCCGGGCGCGTACCGCTTGGTACGCACCCGTCCGGGCGCGGTCACCCCTCCAGAGCTGGACGCACGGCAGCAGGCCGTGGTTGACCACCGCCAGGGACCCCTGCTCGTCCTCGCCGGACCCGGAACGGGCAAGACCACCACCCTCGTGGAAGCCGTCGCCGCCCGCGTGCGCCGGGGCGCCGACCCCGAACGGATCCTCGTCCTCACCTTCAGCCGCAAGGCCGCCGTCGAGCTCCGCGACCGCATGACGGCCCGCCTCGGCGGCGCACCCGCCCCCCGCGCCACCACCTTCCACTCCTACTGCCACGCACTCGTCCGCGCCCACCAGGACACCGGCCTGTTCACCGAACCCGCCCGGCTGCTGTCCGGACCCGAGCAGGACGTCATGGTCCGCGAACTGCTCGCCGGCGAAGTCGCCCTGGCACAGGAAGGCCGCGGCAAGGTCCGCTGGCCCGACGACCTCCGCGCCTGCCTGACCACCCGCGGCTTCGCCGACGAGGTCCGCGCCGTCCTCGCCCGCAGCCGCGAGCTCGGCCTCGCCCCCCGCGACCTCGGCGACTTCGCCCGCCGCGGCGGACGCCCCGACTGGCTCGCCGCCTCCCACTTCCTCGCCGAATACCTCGACGTCCTCGACATGCGCGGCGTCCTCGACTACGCCGAGCTCGTCCACCGCGCCGTCCTCCTCGCCGAACGCCCCACCGTCGCCGCCGACCTCGGACAGCGCTACGACGCCGTCTTCGTCGACGAGTACCAGGACACCGACGCCGCCCAGGTACGACTGCTGCGCGCCCTCGCCGGCCACGGCCGCACCCTCGTCGCCTTCGGCGACCCCGACCAGTCCATCTACGCCTTCCGCGGCGCCGACATCAACGGCATCCTCGACTTCCCCCACCTCTTCCCCCGACGCGACGGCACCGCCGCCCCCGTCGAGGTCCTCACCGTCTCCCGCCGCTCCGCCGACCGCCTCCTGGCCGCCACCCGCCTCCTCACCCGCCGGATGCCCCTCACCCGGCTGCCCGCCGCAGCCGTACGCGCCCACCGCGACCTCGCCGCCGTCCACGACGGCGGCCACGTCGAGGCGTACACCTACCCCACCGCCGGCGCCGAGACCGACAACATCGCCGACATCCTGCGCCGCGCCCACCTGGAGGACGGCGTCCCCTGGCACGACATGGCCGTCCTCGTGCGCGCCGGCGCCCGCTCGATACCGGGCCTGCGCCGCGCCCTCACCGCCGCCGGCGTCCCCGTCGACGTCGACGGCGACGACCTGCCGCTGCGCCACGAACCCGCCGTCGCCCCCCTGCTCACCGCCCTGCGCGTCGTCGCCGAATCAGCCGCCGCCCCCACCCCCACGCCCCTCGCCCCCGACACGGCCCTCACCCTGCTCACCTCACCCCTCGGCGGCATGGACGCAGCCGACCTGCGCCGCCTCGGCCGCGCCCTGCGCGACGAGGAACGCGCCGCCGGCCACACCGTGCCACGCCCCTCCGACACCCTCATCGCCGAAGCCCTCACCGAACCCGAGCGCCTCGGCGCACACGACCCCGCGTACGCCCGGGGCGCCCAGCGCCTGGGCGCCCTCCTGCGCACCGCCCGCGAACTCCTCGCCGCCGGCGGCACCGCCGAGGACGCCCTGTGGACCCTGTGGGACGGCACCCCCTGGCCCTCCCGCCTGCAGCGCGCCGCCCACCGCGGCGGCGCCGCCGGCCGCAACGCCGACCGCGACCTCGACGCCGTCTGCGCCCTCTTCGAGACCGCCGCCCGCGCCGAGGAACGCACCGGCGGCCGCGGCGCCCTGAACCTCCTCGACGAACTCGACGCCCAGGACATCGCCGCCGACACCCTCACCCGCCGCGCCGTCCGCCCCGACGCCGTACGCCTGATGACCGCCCACCGCTCCAAGGGCCTCCAGTGGCAGCTCGTCGTCGTCGCCGGCGTCCAGGAAGGACTCTGGCCCGACCTGCGCCGCCGCGGCTCCCTCCTCGAAGCCGACCGCATCGGCCGCGACGGCCTCGCCGAACCCCTCAGCCCCGGCGCCCTCCTCGCCGAGGAACGCCGCCTGTTCTACGTGGCCGCCACCCGCGCCCGCCGACGCCTGGTCGTCACCGCCGTCAAGGCGGCCGCCGAGGACGGCGACCAGCCCTCCCGCTTCCTCACCGAACTCGGCACCGAACCCGTCGACGTCACCCAGCGCCCGCGCCGCCCCCTGGCCGTCTCCGCCCTCGTCGCCGAGCTGCGCGCCACCACCGTCGACCCCGCCGCCTCCGACGCCCTGCGGGCCGCCGCCGCCGAACGACTCGCCCGGCTCGCCGCCCTCCGCGACGACGAAGGCAACCCCCTCGTCCCCTCCGCCCACCCCGACCGGTGGTGGGGCCTCCACGACCCCACCCACACCCGCACCCCCCTGCGCGACCCCGCCGACCCCGTCGCCCTCTCCGGCACCGCCCTCGGCCAGCTCACCGGCACCGGCTGCTCCCTGCAGTGGTTCCTCGGCCGCGAAGTGAAGGCCGACGCACCCGCCACCGCCGCCCAGGGCTTCGGCAACGTCGTGCACGTACTCGCCGACGAGGTCGCCTCCGGCAGCACCCCCGCCGACCTCGCCGTCCTCATGGAACGCCTCGAAACGGTCTGGGACTCCCTCGCCTTCGACGCCCCCTGGAAGTCCCGGCAGGAGAAGGACAACGCCCGCGCCGCACTCGAACGCTTCCTGCGCTGGCACGTCATGGAACGCGGCCGCACCGCCGTCGCCACCGAACACGACTTCGACCTCACCCTCAAGGCCGCCGGCCACCTCGTCCGCATCCGCGGCTCCATGGACCGCGTCGAAACCGACGCACAGGGCCGCGCCTACGTCGTCGACTTCAAGACCGGCAAGGGCACCGTCTCCGCCCCCGACGTCGAACGCCACCCCCAGCTCGCCGTCTACCAGCTCGCCGTCGCCGAAGGCGCCGTCGACGACCTCTTCCCCGGCCCGCGCCCGCCCGCAGGCGGCGCCGAACTCGTCCAGCTCCGCCAGGGCGCCCCGAAGAAGGACGGCGGCGACACCCTGCCCAAGGTGCAGGCCCAGCAGCCGCTGGGGGAGGGGGAATGGATCGCCGACCTCCTCGCCGAGGCCGCCGGCCGCGTCCTCGAAGAACGCTTCTCCCCCCGCCCCGGCCAGCACTGCACCCACTGCTCCTTCCGCGCCTCCTGCACGGCCCGGCCCGAGGGCCGCCAGATCGTGGAGTGACTGTCAGTGGCCCCCATTAGCGTTTCCGGTGTGACCCCGCGCCTGACCGACCCCGACGAGCTCAAGGAGCTCCTCGGCATCCCCTTCACCCCCGAGCAGCTGGCATGCATCACCGCCCCGCTCGCCCCGCAGGTCATCGTGGCCGGCGCCGGCTCCGGCAAGACCACCGTCATGGCCGCCCGCGTCGTCTGGCTCGTCGGCACCGGACAGGTCGCACCCGAGCAGGTCCTCGGCCTCACCTTCACCAACAAGGCGGCGGGCGAGCTCTCCGAACGCGTCCGCAAGGCCCTCGCCCAGGCCGGCATCGCCCCCCTCGCCCCCGAGGACAGCGAAACCGCCGGCGACCCGCAGATCTCCACCTACCACGCCTTCGCCGGCCGCCTCCTCAAGGAGCACGGCCTGCGCATCGGCCTGGAACCCACCACCCGCCTCCTCGCCGACGCCACCCGCTACCAGCTCGCCGCCCGTGTCCTGCGCTCCTCCCCGGGCCCCCACCCCGCCCTCACCCGCTCCTTCGCCGACCTCACCGCCGACCTCCTCGCCCTCGACGGCGAGCTCGCCGAACACCTCGTCCACCCCGCCCGCCTCCGCGCCCACGACCAGGAGCTCCTCACCACCCTCGACGGCGCCCGCCTCACCAACGCCGACCTGCGCAAGGTGCCCGACACCGCCCGCGCCCGCCTGGAACTCCTCGACCTCGTCGAGGACTACCGCCGCGAAAAGCGCAGCCGCGACCTCCTCGACTTCGGCGACCAGGTCGCCCTCTCCGCCGAACTGGCCCGCACCCGGCCCGAAGTCGGCCGTATCCTGCGCGAGCAGTTCGCCGTCGTCCTCCTCGACGAATACCAGGACACCTCCGTCGCCCAGCGCATCCTGCTCGCCGGCCTCTTCGGTGGCGGCACCGGCCACGCCGTCACCGCCGTCGGGGACCCCTGCCAGGCCATCTACGGCTGGCGCGGCGCCTCCGTCGCCAACCTCGACGACTTCCCCCACCACTTCCCCCATCCCGACGGCCGCCCCGCCGACCGCCACAGCCTCAGCGAGAACCGCCGCAGCGGCGGCCGCCTCCTCGACCTCGCCAACACCCTCGCCGCCCCCCTGCGCGCCCACCACGAAGGCGTCGAGGCCCTCCGCCCCGCACCGGGCGCCGAACGCGACGGCATCGTGCGGTGCGCCCTGCTGCCCACCCACGCCGAAGAGCTCGCCTGGCTCGCCGACTCCCTCGCCCACCTCGTCCGCACCGGCACCCGCCCCGGCGAGATCGCGGTCCTCTGCCGCACCGCCACAGACTTCGCCCAGATCCAGGGCGCACTGGTCGAACGCGACATCCCCGTCGAGGTCGTCGGCCTGTCGGGCCTCCTCCACCTGCCCGAGATCGCCGACCTCACCGCCGTCTGCGAAGTCCTCCAGGACCCCACCGCCAACGCCGCCCTCGTCCGCCTCCTCATCGGCCCCCGCTGGCGCATCGGCCCCCGCGACCTCGCCCTCCTCGGCCGCCGCGCCCGTACGCTCGTCCCCTACGGCATCCAGGGCACCGACCCCGGCCGCCGCCTCGCCGAAGCCGTGGAGGGAACCGACCCGGCCGAGGTGATCTCCCTGGCCGACGCCCTGGACACCTTCCTCACCACCGACACCCCCGACGACGGCCTGCCCTTCTCCCCGGAAGCCCGCATCCGCTTCGCCCGCCTCGCGGCCGAACTCCGTGACCTGCGCCGCAGCCTGGGCGACCCCCTCATGGACGTCCTCCACCGCGTCCTCGCCACCACGGGCCTGGAGGTCGAGCTCTCCGCCTCCCCACACGCCCTGGCCGCCCGCCGCCGCGAGACCCTCACCCAGTTCCTCGACATCGCCGCCGGCTTCGCCGCCCTGGACGGCGAGACGACGCTGACCGCCTTCCTGGGCTTCCTGCGCACGGCCGTCCAGTACGAAAAGGGCCTCGACAGCTCCCTGCCCGGCGGCGAGGACACCGTCAAGATCCTCACCGCGCACAAGTCCAAGGGCCTGGAATGGGATGTCGTCGCGGTCCCCGGCCTCGTGGCGAAGACCTTCCCGAGCGAACAGCCCCGCGAGTCCTGGACGGCCCACGCCAAGGTCCTCCCGCACGCCCTCCGCGGCGACGCGGCCACCCTTCCGGACATCGACACCTGGAACAGCAAGGGCATGACGGACTTCAAGGCCGCCCTGAAGTCCCACCAGCACACCGAGGAACTCCGCCTCGGCTACGTCACCTTCACCCGCCCCCGCTCCCTCCTCCTGGGCTCCGCCCACTGGTGGGGCCCCCACCAGCTCAAGCCCCGCGGCCCGTCCACGTTCCTCGAAGCGCTGCGCACGCACTGCGAGGCGGGCCACGGCGAGATCGAGGTCTGGGCCGACCCCCCGGAGGACGGCGCGAAGAACCCGGCACTGCAGGAGGAGGCCATGGACCACTCCTGGCCCCTCCCCCTGGACCCCACGTCCCTGGCCCGCCGCCGCCAGGCGGCAGAGGCGGTAAGGGCACACCTGCAGCACCTCACCGACCGGCCGCACCCGGGCGCCGACCAGTCGTACGCGGACGCCCCGGACCCGGACTGGCCGCCGCTGGAGGAGGAGTACGGCGAGGAGTATCCGGAAGCCGAAGAGCTCAACTGGGAATCGCTGTCCGAGACGCGCCCGCAGCCGCCGACGGAGCGGGGGCGGGGCCGGGGCGGGGAGGGCCCGGCAAGCGGCGCTGGGGGCACCCCCAGCGGTAGCTGGGGGAGTGATGTGCGGCAGAGTGCGGGGCTCGCACCCACGGCGACGGGGGCCGTGAATCATGCAGCCGCAGAGGGCCCTCCCC
>NZ_JAIXMK010000095.1:0-12077 GCF_020328095.1 Streptomyces sichuanensis | reverse complement strand
CCCCGCCCCGGCCCCGCCCCCACCCACGATCACCGGCTGCTCCCGGAGGAGACCCGCACCCTGGCCTCCTGGGACCGCGACCTCACCGCCCTGGCCACCGAGCTCGCCCGGGCCCGCGCCGCGGTGCGCGACGTCGTCGTACCCACGGCACTGAGCGCGTCCCAGCTCGTCAGCCTCGCCCAGGACCCCGACGCCTTCGCCCGCGACCTGGCCCGCCCCATGCCGCGCCGCCCCCAGCCGGCGGCCCGCCGGGGCACCCGGTTCCACGCCTGGGTCCAGTCGCGCTTCGCGGACTCCCGCTACGAGTCCCTCCCACTGCCCCTCCTGGGCCCCGACGAGCTCCCCGGCGGCCCGGACGGCGAACCGGAGATCGCCGACGAGCGCGACCTGGCCGCCCTCAAGGAAGCCTTCGAGCGCACCCCGTACGCGCACCGCATCCCGTACCGCGTGGAGGTGCCGATCCAGCTCACCCTCGGGGGCCGGGTGATCCGCGGCAGAATCGACGCGGTCTACCGCGAGGCGACCGACGGCCCCGCCGCCCCCGACGGCCCGGCGGCATCCGACGGCCCCGCCGCACCCGGCGCCCACGCCGCACCCGACGGCCGTGCCGGTACGTCCCCCGTCCGCTACGAGATCGTCGACTGGAAGACCCACCGCTCCCACACGGCGGACCCCCTCCAGCTGGCGATCTACCGCCTGGCCTGGGCCGAACGGCAAGGCGTGCCGCTGGACGCCGTCTCCGCCGCCTTCGTCTACGTACGCGACGGCGAAACCGTCCGTCCGCCCGCCCTGCCGGACCGCGCCGCCCTGGAGAAGATCCTCCTGGGGGAGGAAGCATGACGAACCCGGTCCCGGTCACACCATGTGTACGGATAGGCTCGATGCCATGAGCAACACCCCGGACAACGCCGTCCGAACCGCCGGCCCCGCCGAGAGCGTCCGCACGTACATCGACGCGCACCGCGCCGCGTTCCTCGACGACCTCGCCGAGTGGCTGCGCATCCCGTCCGTGTCGGCCGACCCGGCCCGCGCGACGGACGTGCGCCGCAGCGCGGAGTGGCTGGCGGCGAAGCTCAAGGACACGGGCTTCCCGACCGCGGAGATCTGGGAAACGGACGCCGCCGACGGCGCCCCGGCGGTCTTCGCCGAATGGCCCTCCGACGACGCCGACGCCCCCACCGTCCTGGTCTACGGCCACCACGACGTCCAGCCCGCCGCCCGCGAGGACGGCTGGCACACGGACCCGTTCGAGCCGACCACGATCGACGGCAAGCTGTACGCGCGTGGCGCCGCCGACGACAAGGGCCAGGTGCTCTTCCACACCCTGGGCGTCCGCGCCCACCTGGCGGCCACGGGCCGCACCGCCCCCGCCGTGCATCTCAAGCTCCTCATCGAGGGCGAGGAGGAGTCCGGCTCCCCGAACTTCCCCGCACTGATCAGCAAGCACGCGGACCGCCTCGCCTGCGACGCCGTGATCGTCTCCGACACCGGCATGTGGTCGGCCGAGACCCCGACCGTCTGCACGGGCATGCGCGGCCTCACCGACTGCCAGATCGACCTGTACGGCCCCGACCAGGACATCCACTCCGGTTCGTTCGGCGGCGCCGTGCCGAACCCGGCGACCGAAGCGGCCCGCCTGGCGGCGGCCCTGCACGACGCGGACCGCCGCGTGGCGATCCCGGGCTTCTACGACGGCATCGTGGAGCTGACGGACACCGAGCGCGAGCTGTTCGCGGAGCTCCCGTTCGACGAGGAGCGCTGGCTGCGCACCGCCCACTCGCACGGGGCGCTCGGTGAGTCCGGCTACAGCACGCTGGAGCGCATCTGGGCCCGCCCCACCGCCGAGGTGAACGGCATCGGCGGCGGCTACCAGGGCCCCGGCGGCAAGACGATCGTGCCGTCGACCGCCCAGCTGAAGCTCTCGTTCCGCCTGGTGGCGGGCCAGGACGCCGACCGCATCCAGGAGTCGGTGCGCGCCTGGGTGACGGCCTCCCTGCCGGACGGCATCCGGCACGAGGTCACCTTCTGGGGCGCGACCCGCCCCTGCCTGACCCCGCTCGACCACCCGTACCTGCAGTCCGTCGCCCGCTCCATGGGCCGCGCCTTCGGGCAGAAGATCCGCTTCACGCGCGAGGGCGGCTCGGGCCCCGCCGCGGACCTGCAGGACGTACTCGGCGCACCCGTGCTGTTCCTGGGCATCTCCGTGCCCTCGGACGGCTGGCACGCACCGAACGAGAAGGTCGAGCTGGACCTTCTCATGAAGGGCGTGGAGACCGCCGCGTACCTGTGGGACGACCTGGCCGAGACCGCGTCCGCCCGCTGACGCGGGCAGAGCACAACCACCATCCGTAGGGGGAGTTGGAAGCAGCCGTGACCACCTGGACCGATTTCGCAGCCACCCGGCCCATCACGCTCAGCGGTGCCAGCGGCATCGACCGCGCCGCGCACCACCGCCTGGACGAGGCGTGGATCTCCGCGGCATGGAGCCACCCCTCGACGCGTGTCTTCGTGGTCTCCGGCGGTCAGGCGCTGGTCGACGACACCCCCGACGGCCGCACCGAGCTCGTCATGACGCCCGCCTTCGAGGCGCCCCCCACCGAAACGCACCGCTACTTCCTCGGCCAGGACGAGGACGGCGTCGCCTACTTCGCCCTGCAGAAGGACGCACTGCCGGGCCGGATGGACCAGTCCGCACGCCCGGCCGGGCTGCGCGAGGCGGGGCTGCTGCTCTCCCCGCGCGACGCGGGACTGCTCGTCCACGCCGTCGCCCTGGAGAACTGGCAGCGCCTGCACCGTTTCTGCTCCCGCTGCGGCGAGCGCACGGTGATCGCGGCAGCGGGCCACATCCGCCGCTGCCCGGCCTGTGGCGCCGAGCACTACCCGCGCACCGACCCGGCCGTGATCATGCTGGTGACGGACGAGAAGGACCGGGCGCTGCTGGGCCGTCAGATGCACTGGCCCGAGGGCCGCTTCTCGACGCTCGCGGGCTTCGTCGAGCCCGGCGAGTCCATCGAGCAGGCGGTGCGCCGGGAGGTCGCCGAGGAGGCGGGCGTGGCCGTCGGCGACGTGGAGTACGTCGCGAGCCAGCCCTGGCCCTTCCCCTCCAGCCTGATGCTGGGCTTCATGGCCCGGGCCACGTCCTCCGACATCCAGGTGGACGGCGAGGAGATCCACGAGGCGCGCTGGTTCTCGCGGGACGAGCTGCGGGCCGCGTTCGCGTCCGGGGAGGTCCTGCCTCCGACCGGCATCTCGATCGCGGCCCGGCTGATCGAACTCTGGTACGGCGAGCCCCTGCCGTAGGCGGCCGCGTGCCGCGGTGGCCGGGGCCCGCGGCGCACAGCCCACGGCCCCGGGCCGCGGGCTGTGCGGGCCGGGGCCGGTGGCCGCGCGTACCGGCTGCCCCCGGGGGCTCAGACGCCGATCTTGGCCTTGACCTGAGCCAGCGAGGGGTTGGTGAGGGTGGAGCCGTCCGGGAAGAGAACGGTGGGGACCGTCTGGTTCCCGCCGTTGGCCTTCTCCACGAACGCCGCCGAGTCGGCGTCGAGCTCGATGTTGATCTCGTTGTAGGTGATGCCCTCGCGGTCCATCTGGCTCTTCAGCCGGCGGCAGTAGCCGCACCAGGTGGTGCTGTACATCGTCACGCTGCTCGACATGCGACCCGCGCTCCTCTTCTCTCGGTTTCTCTCAGGTCCCCCGGACGTGTTCCGGAGGGAGAACGCGCATCCCCAGGCAGCCATTCCCGCCGGTCATACAAGTAGGACCGTACGACCACCCGGGTGCCCCTGTGGACAACATTCCCGGTCGCCACCGTGAACCTGGCAGCATGGCGGGGTGACAGCAGCAACGCACTCCACCCTCTTCCCGCAGGTGCCGGCCTCCGCCGACGCGGTGCTCGACGGGCTCGACCCCGAGCAGCGCGAGGTGGCCACGGCCCTCAGTGGACCGGTGTGCGTGCTGGCCGGAGCCGGCACGGGAAAAACGCGCGCGATCACCCACCGTATCGCCTACGGCGTCCGCTCTGGCCTCCTCCAGCCCGCGAGTGTGCTCGCCGTCACCTTCACCAACCGCGCCGCCGGCGAGATGCGCGGCCGGCTCCGCCAGCTCGGTGCGGGCGGCGTCCAGGCCCGTACGTTCCACTCGGCCGCACTCCGCCAGCTCCAGTACTTCTGGCCCAAGGCCGTGGGCGGCGAGCTGCCCCGGCTGCTGGAGCGCAAGGTCCAGGTCGTCGTCGAGGCCGCCGCCCGCTGCGGCGTCCGCCTCGACCGCAACGAGCTGCGCGACGTCACCGCCGAGATCGAATGGGCGAAGGTCACCCAGACCGTCCCCGAGGACTACCCGGCAGCGGCCGCCAAGTGCGGCCGCGAGGTCCCCCGGGACCCCGCCGAGACCGCCCGCATCTACGGCACCTACGAGCAGCTCAAGCGCGACCGCGGCCTGATCGACTTCGAGGACGTGCTGCTGCTCACCGTCGGCGTCCTGCAGGACCGCCACGACATCGCCGAGACCGTCCGCCGCCAGTACCAGCACTTCGTGGTCGACGAGTACCAGGACGTCAGCCCCCTCCAGCAGCGCCTGCTGGAGCTGTGGCTGGGGGACCGCGACAACCTGTGCGTGGTCGGTGACGCCAGCCAGACCATCTACTCCTTCACCGGCGCCACCCCCGACCACCTGCTCAACTTCCGCCTCCGCCATCCGCACGCCACGGTCGTCAAGCTCGTCCGCGACTACCGCTCCACACCCCAGGTCGTCCACCTGGCCAACGGCCTGCTCTCCCAGGCCCGCGGCCGGGCCGCCGAACACCGCCTGGAGCTGATCTCCCAGCGCGGCCCCGGCCCCGAGCCGGTCTACGGCGAGTACGCCGACGAGCCCGCCGAGGCCGAGGGCACCGCCCGCCGCGTCCGCGACCTCATCGCCGCCGGCGTCCCCGCCAGCGAGATCGCCATCCTCTACCGCATCAACGCCCAGTCCGAGGTCTACGAGCAGGCCCTGGCCGACGCCGGCGTGCCCTACCAGCTCCGCGGCGCCGAGCGGTTCTTCGAGCGCCCCGAGGTGCGCGAGGCCGGACTGCTGCTGCGCGGGGCCGCCCGCGCCGGCGGCCACTCCGATCCCCAGCTGGCCGGCGCCGACGACGTGCCGTCCCAGGTCCGCGCGGTGCTGGGCACCCGCGGCTGGACGGCGGAACCAGCGGCGGGCTCCGGCGCCGTCCGCGACCGCTGGGAGTCCCTGGCGGCGCTGGTGCGCCTCGCCGAGGACTTCGTGCGCTCCCGGCCCGAGGCCACGCTGGCCGATCTCGTGGCCGAGCTGGACGAGCGGGCGAGCGCCCAGCACGCGCCGACCGTGGAGGGCGTGACGCTCGCCTCACTCCACGCCGCCAAGGGCCTGGAATGGGACGCCGTCTTCCTCGTCGGCCTCACCGAGGGCATGCTCCCGATCACCTACGCCAAGACCGACGAGCAGATCGAGGAGGAGCGGCGGCTCCTCTACGTCGGTGTCACCCGCGCACGCGTCCACCTCTCCCTGTCCTGGGCGCTGTCCCGCACCCCCGGAGGCCGCCCCTCCAGGAGGCCCAGCCGCTTCCTGAACGGCCTGCGGCCCGGCTCGGCCGCCCCGCGTCCGGGCTCGGTGGGTGCTGCCGGCGGGCGCGGCGGGATCGAGCGCGGCGGCGCCGCGGCCACCCGCAGGCGGCGGGGCCCCGTGCGCTGCAGGGTCTGCGGGCGGACCCTCACCGACGCGGGCGAGATCAAGCTGATGCGCTGCGAGGACTGCCCCTGCGAGCTCGACGAGGCCCTCTACGAACGGCTGCGCGACTGGCGTGCCGAGCAGGCCCGGCTGCTGGGCCAGCCCGCCTTCTGCGTCTTCACCGACAAGACGCTCCTCGCCATCGCCGAGGCCGTTCCGGGAACCGAATCGGAGCTTGCGGGCATCTCTGGAGTCGGGGGACGGAAGCTCGCCACGTTCGGAGCGGACGTCCTGGCCCTGTGCGCAGGCGAGGAGCCGACCTCGGAAGATGTGTCCCAGGACACCTCCGAAGAATCTCCGGAAAAATAGTTTGCGCGCGCGGACGGCATACCCATAGCCTTCCGAGCAGGGAAGCGACGGCTCTGCGGTACTACCGGGATTCGTTGGTTCCGTGCTGTACTGAACACTGAACTGAAGACCTGGACCGTTTACCCGGTCCCCGAAGACGCCGAAGGGAGGCGGAGACAATGATCAGCTTTATCGCCGCGAACAAAATGACCGATCGCCAGATCGGCTCCGCCAGCATGCTCGGCTTCTCCTTCGGTTCCTTCCAGGGCACCCGTCTGTCCGTCGCGGTATCGCGTCCGGAACAGCGACCGTCCCAGGCGTCCGAGGTCAAGGCAGCAGCCATGGCACAGGCCCAGGTCTATGCCACGGCGGCGGCGGCCAATGGCGCCGGATCCCTGAACGCACAGCACCACCTTCCCAAGACGTGGGCCTTCCGTGGGCTCGAACCCTGGAGAGATCCAGCCTGATCGGCGCGATCAGGTCGGCACCTTCCAGGGCCGCGGAACCCACACCGGGATCCGCGGCCCTTTTGTTTGCCCCCAAGCCTGGGGAAACCAGCCCGGCCACCAGCCGGAACAACAGACGAGGAATGACACACCGTGCAACTCAAGGCACACACCCCGTCAGTAGCGACCGACTTGATCCCCCCGCCTGTCCCCACGGAGGACACCTTGACCCCCCTCACCGCCCTGACCGACCTCGACGACGCCATCGAGAACCTCGGCGTCCCGGTCCCCTGCCGCAGCTATGACCCCGAGGTCTTCTTCGCCGAGTCCCCCGCGGACGTGGAGTACGCCAAGTCGCTCTGCCAGACCTGCCCGCTGCGCGCGGCCTGCCTCGCCGGCGCCAAGGACCGCCGCGAGCCGTGGGGCGTCTGGGGCGGCGAGCTGTTCGTCCAGGGCGTGGTCGTGGCCCGCAAGCGGCCCCGTGGCCGCCCGCGCAAGAACCCGGTCACCGCATGATCATCACCGGCACCATCGACCGCCCCACGACGCACGACCCCAAGAAGCAGGACCCGACGATGCAGCGCCCGTCCGAGCCGTTCGGCTCCCACACCCCCCTCTGCGACACCACCGGTGCGACCGCCTCGCGCCAGAACAGGAACCTCGAAATGCAACTCATCCCAGAAGCCCTGGCACGTGCGCATATGCACGACCGCCTGCGGGAGGCCGAGTCCCAACGCAGGGCCGTCCGGCTGGCCGCCGCCCGGCGCATGCAGCGCCGCGCCGAGCGCGCCTCGCTGCGCGCCCGCCGCGCTCTGGCCATGGCCGTCATGCAGTGAGCACGGCAGCGGGGCCGGTCCGTTCGGACCGGCCCCGCGCCGCGTTGGGTGCGCCACCCACTCCCCGCCCGCTCGCGGAGATACCGTTTGGGAGTGGACCGGAAGACGCATAAGCCAGTGCAGTTGAACCCTGAGGCCACCGAGAACGCCGAGCCCGTCACCTGCGCTCGCTGTGGCACCGCGGCCCCCGACGGCGCGCCACCGACCTGGACCTGCTCCGTCGAGAACGGCAGCCGCCGCTACTTCTGCGACGACTGCGCCCGCGCCAACATCAGATCGATCGAAGGCCGCCTCGACTCATCCTGGTGGTGAGGACCGGGCGAAGCCCCGGCCTGAACGACTGAGGCGAAGCCCCGGGGTGAAGCCCCGGGCTGAACCACTGAGGTGCAGCGCCGGGATGAAGCACCGGGATGAAGGACCGGGGGGAGGGGGGCCCTCCCCCCGCCCCCTCCCTCCCCTCCCCCTCGGTCTTGCTCTCAGGCGGGGGTGTCCTGGGCGCGGCTGTCCGCCGCGAACCCGGGCACCCATGCCTCCATCTCTTCGCGCAGCCGCACGGTGGCGCCCAGCTGGCACAGCACGCCGATGGTGCTCATCGTCACCCGGTGGATCAGCAGATACGCCGGGGGCAGGTTCAGCTGCCGGGCCAGCTGATACGCGGGGGAGCGGGGATCGGCTATCCGTGCCGCCTGCGCACGGAGCCAGTCGCGGGTGAAGGTGAACTCCGCCACCTGCGCGGGCTCGATGATCGGAAGCAGATAGTCGAGCACCGCCTCCGGGTCCAGCTCGATCCCCGGCTTGACGAACCCCTCCGCCCGCAACAGGTCATGCACGGTGCCCGCCTGCCCGTCCAGCGTCATCCGCAGCGCGGTGCCGATCTCGACGGGCAGACCCTGCGGCAGCCGGTCCACCGTGCCGAAGTCCAGCACACCCAGCCGCCACTTCTCCGGCGGACCGTCCGGGGCGTCCCCCGTCACCAGCCGGAAGTTGCCCGGGTGCGGGTCCGCGTGGAGCAGCCCCGTGCGGGCCGCGCCCGAGAAGAGGAAGCGGGCCATCAGCTGACCGGCCCGGTCCCGCTGCTCCGGGGTGCCGTTCGCTATCACCTCGGACAGCGGCACGCCCTCCAGCCACTCGGTCACCAGCACCTGGTCGCTCTTGTGGACGACGCCCGGCACCACCACATCCGGGTCACCCGCGAACTCCTGCGCGTGCGCGCTCTGGGCTCTGGCCTCCAGCTCGTAGTCCAGCTCCTCGGACACCCGGTCGCGCAGCTCGGCTACGAGCGGCTTGACGTCCATGCCGGGCACCAGCGGCCCCAGCAGCTTCGCGAACCGGCCCAGTTGCGTCAGGTCGGCGAGCAACGCCTCGCCCGCACCCGGGTACTGCACCTTGACCGCGACCGCCCGCCCGTCGTGCCAGACCGCGCGGTGCACCTGGCCGATCGACGCCGCAGCCGCCGGCCGGTCGTCGAACTCCTCGAACAGATCCCGCCAGTCCTCCCCGAGCCGCTCCGCCAGCGCCGCGTGCACCGAAGCGGCCGGCATCGGCGGCGCAGCCTCCTGAAGCTTGGTCAGTGCCGCCCGGTAAGGCCCGGCGATCTGCTCCGGAAGGGCCGACTCGAAGACGGACAGTGCCTGCCCGAACTTCATGGCACCCCCCTTGAGCTGCCCCAGTGTCGAGAAGAGCTGCTCGGCCGTGCGCTGCTGCAGCTCCGCGGCGATCAGCTCGGCCGGCCGCCCTCCGATGCGTTTCCCCAGCCCGAGGGCCGTGCGCCCCGCGAATCCCAGCGGCAGCGCGGCCAACTTGACGGTACGGGTGACCGCCTTGCGGGGTAGATCAGACATACGCCCCTCCAACTAGCTGAACAGCCACGCCGCGGACGGCGGTTACGGGTCATTGTCCCGTGTGTGCCCCCACGTCTCCGGCCCGTTCCGGAGAACCGGACCGCGCCGCGCCGCACGGACACCGCGGATGCGGCTCGACGGGCCGGGGAGTCCAGGCCGGACCCGGCAACGCCAACTCCAGCCGGACCCCCGCACCCGACGTGGACCCACCGTCGAGGAAGGCAAGCGCCCGCGCCACGGTCAGCCCCGCCACGACCGTGGCCAGTGCCATGTCGCACGACGGTACCCCCGATGCCCGGCCGGACCTCCACTGGGCGAGCATCCGCGGCCACGCAACGTCCCGCCCGGCCCGCTCCAGCTCGATGCAGCCCGCGCAGGCCGACCCGCCCGGCAGCACCAAGGGCCCCACCAGCCCCGTGGCCTCCAGCACCCCCGCATACAGGTGCGGCGTACCGGCCAGGACCAGCTCCTGCGCCTCCAGCGGATCCGGCGCATAGGCCGCAAGGCCGTCGCGGGGCGCGAGGACGACCAGCGCCAGCGGTGACTCGTCCCCCGCACCGCCTCTCCCCGCGTCACCGTGCCCTGTGCCCCCGGGCCGGGCGCGCGGCTTCGGCACGGGGGCGGACTGCCGGACCACCTGCCGCGCCGCGGCGTCCCGCCGCTCCCCGATCCGGTCCGGCCCCAGCCCCGCCGGTGCGACGTCCCAGGGCTCGACGCGCCCGCCGTCCAGCACCTCGACCCTGCCCACCCCCGAGCCCGACAGCAGGGCCGCCACGGCAGCACCCACCCTCCCCGCACCGCGCACCTGCACCCGCAGCGCCTGACGCGCCGCCATCACCCGCATCGCCGCGCCGGGCCCGGCGTGCAGCACGGACAGCGAGGCCAGGTCCGGTCGCATCCGCTCCAGGGCGCCGCCCCGGCTGCGCAACGCGGCCGCCGCCTCACCACCGGCTCGCGGGTCGTCGAGCAGCCCGGCCCCCGACAGCCGCTCCACCAGCCCCTCGGCCCGCCCGTCGGGCAACCCCATCCCGCGCGCCTCCTCGCGCAGCAGCGGCATGCCCCGCGTGCCGTCGAGCAGGCCCAGGAAGCTGCCCGTCGCCGTGTCGACCGGCCCCACCACCACCGCGTGCGCGGGGGCGACCCCGAACTGCACCGTGTCGCGGTTGCGCCAGGCGCGGCGCAGGGCAGGCTTGAGCATCGGATGCGGAGTGCTCGCGGGCGTGATCGCGGATGCGGAGCCCGCGGATGCGGAGCCTGGCGCCAAGGCCCCCGCCACTACGGGCCCCGCCGCTACGCCCCCCGCGGATGCGGAAGCCCTGTGCGCGGAACTCGTGTGTGTGGAGCGCGCCAGTTCCCTGTTCGCCGGCGCGGAGCTCGTGGACGTCGTCTGCATGGTTCCCCCCTTGGTCGGACTTCAGCTTGCCCGCCCCGGGAAATCGCTGTGCGAAGTTATCCACAGACAGGGAGTGATTGTCATATAAGCCCGGGCCGTGGGATCTGCGGGTGTTTCACCCGACAACCGACGGCGGGGCGGGACTTCCCGCACCGCCAGCGGGTAACGTCGTGGCGTGCCCGTCGACCCACTGCACAGCGCCGCAAGACCACCGCGCAGCGCCCCGAGCCCGCTCACCCGGGGGCCGGAGGCGGCCGCGGTCGAGGTCCGCCGGAGCGCGCGCCGCCGCAGGACGGTCTCCGCCTACCGCGAGGGCGACCGCACGATCGTGCTCATCCCCGCCCGCATGTCCGACGCCGAGGAGCGGCGCTGGGTCGGCGTGATGCTCGACAAGCTCGCGGCGCAGGAGAGCAAGCGGATGCTGGGCGACGCCGAGCTCGCCGAGCGCGCCCGCCGCCTCTCCGAGCAGTACCTCGACGGCCGGGCCCGGCCCGACACCGTCCGCTGGGTCACCAACCAGAACACCCGCTGGGGTTCCTGCACCCCCGCCGAGGGCAGCATCCGCCTCTCGCACCGCCTCCAGGGCATGCCCGAGTACGTCGTCGACTACGTCCTGCTGCACGAGCTCGCCCATCTGCTGGTGCCCGGCCACGGGGCGGAGTTCTGGCGGCTCCTGGAGTCCTATCCGCGCACCGAGCGCGCCCGCGGATACCTGGAGGGCGTGGTCGCCGCCGACCGGCTGCCGCACCTGCCCGCCGCCCGCACCGAGTGAGGGGCCCGGGCCCGGAATCACGTCCTGCCCGTCACAGCCGTTAGCCTGGCGCAACGCATTCACCACAGGTTCGGATGGGGGACGGTCGTCACGCATGTCCAGGGAATTCCAGCGCGGCCACAAGGCCAAGATCAGTGACCTGACGGCGGGGACCGATCTGTACGTGGGAGTGCAGATCGGCGGCCCCGGCCTGAGCTTCGACATCAGCTGCTTCGGCCTCGACGCCGCCGAGCGGCTCTCGGACGACCGCTACTTCGTCTTCTTCAACCAGCCGAAGTCCCCCGAGGGCGCCATTCAGCAGCTCGGCGCCCAGGCCGGGGACACGGAGTCCTTCCGCGTCACCCTCGACAGCATCCCCGCGCACATCCACAGGCTCTCCTTCACGGCCACCGTGGACGGCGACGGCCAGATGTCGCAGACCGGCCCCGGCTACCTCCGCATCGTCGCGGGCGGCGTGGAAGTGGCCCGCTACTCCTTCACCGGCAGCGAGTTCAGCACCGAGCGCGCGGTGATGCTCGGCGACATCTACCTGAAGGACGTCTGGCGCTTCGCCGCCGTCGGCCAGGGCTTCGACGGCGGCCTGGAAGCGCTGCTGCGCAACTTCGGCGGCGAGGTCCTCGAAGAGGAGCCCGCCGCCGCCCCGGCGGCCGCCCCTGCCCCCGCACCCGCCTTCGCGCCTCCGGCGCAGGCCAGTGCGCCCCCGGCCTTCGCGCCGCCCGCCGCCCAGCAGGCCGCCGCACCGCCGTCCGCGCCGCAGGCCCC
>NZ_JAIXMK010000094.1:0-3804 GCF_020328095.1 Streptomyces sichuanensis | reverse complement strand
TCCACACCCACCGCAGTCATGCGCCTACGCACTGGGGCCGGGCGTCCCGCCCTCCGGCGAGGCGGCCTCGCGCCGCGCCGCCTTGTGGTCGCGCCAGCGGACCAGGACCTGCTGGAACTCCTTCTGGATGAACTCGAAGAATTCCGCGGTCTCCGCCACCCGCTCGCCCGCCGGGGTGTCCGGGCCCAGCGTCCTCGCGCCTTCGCGCAGGACGCCCTCCCATCGCGAGAGGAGCTGGTCGCGGCGGGTGAGGGTCTCGTACCAGACGTCGCCGTGGAGGCGGTAGCGGTCGCGCCGGGAGCCCGGTTCGCGTTCGCGGCCGACCATCTCGACCTGGGTGAGGTAGCGGACCGCCCCCGAAACGGCCGCCGGGCTGATCTGCAGCTGCTCGGCCAGCTCGGCGGAGGTCATCGTGCCGGAGTCGGAGGCCAGGAGCGCCGCGAAGACGCGGGCCGCCATGCGCTGCATACCGGCGTCGGTCAGCTCCCCGGCGAACCGCTCGACGAAGCGGGACACGGCCTCCGCGTCGCGCTGCCGGTCGCGGCCCCCGGCGACGCGCCCGGCGCCGTCCCCGTCCTCGCGGTCCGCCTCTGCGGCCGTCTCTCTCATCGCGCGCCTTCTCCCTTGCATCTCCCGTGCGGCCCGCCGACCCGGGGGCGCCCTCTCGATCAATTTACACCCTTTCCAACCTTCACAAATTTCTGAAAGAAGCGTACGTTCGAGGCATGACGAAGGCAATCTCCGTGTCCGGCCTGCACAAGGTCTTCGGCCGGACCCGTGCGCTGGACGGCCTCGACCTCACCGTGGAGGCGGGTGAGGTCCACGGCTTCCTCGGCCCCAACGGCGCCGGGAAGTCCACCACCATCCGGATCCTCCTCGGCCTGCTGCGCCCGGACGGCGGGGCCGCCCAGGTCCTCGGCAGGGACCCCTGGCGCGACGCGGTGGAACTGCACCGCCGCGTCGCGTACGTGCCCGGCGACGTCACCCTGTGGCGCAACCTCTCGGGCGGCGAGGTCATCGACCTCTTCCTGCGGCTGCGCGGGGGCGGTGACCGGGCCCGGCGGGCCCGGCTCCTGGAGCGCTTCGAGCTCGACCCGACGAAGAAGGGCCGCGCCTACTCCAAGGGCAACCGCCAGAAGGTCGCCCTCGTGGCGGCCTTCGCCTCCGACGTCGATCTGCTCGTGCTGGACGAGCCGACCTCCGGCCTCGACCCGCTGATGGAGGAGGTCTTCCGGCAGTGCGTGGCCGAGGAGCGCGAGCGCGGCCGCACGGTCCTGCTGTCGAGCCATGTGCTCAGCGAGGTGGAGGCGCTGTGCGACCGGGTCAGCATCATCCGGCAGGGCGTGACCGTCGAGACGGGCTCGCTCGCGGACCTGCGCCACCTGACCCGCACGTCCGTCACCGCCGAGCTGTCGGGCACCCCCGACGGTCTCGCGCACCTGCCCGGCGTCCACGACGTGGCCGTCCGGCCCCTGCACGGGGGGCGGGTGCAGCAGGTCAGGATGCAGGTCGACCCCGGTGGCCTCGACGCGGTGCTGCAGCGGCTCGCCGCGTGCGGGGTGCTCGGGCTGACGAGTACGCCGCCCACGCTGGAGGAGCTGTTCCTGCGCCACTACCAGGGCGAGGTGCCCGCGGGCGCGGCAGGGACGGTGGCCCGATGACCGCCGTCGCCGCGCCGGGCACCGCCCGGCGGCATGCGGGCCGCTCGTGGCAGCTGGCGGGCACGGGCACGCTGCTGCGGCTGGCGGTGCGCCGCGACCGGATGATGCTGCCGGTGTGGGTCCTGGCCCTGGGCCTGACCGTCATGAGTACCGCGAGCGCGTTCCGCACGCTCTACGACACGGCGTCCGATCGTGCGGGGCTGGCACGGTCGACGAACGCCAGCGGCTCGTTGCGCGCGTTGTACGGGCCGGTGTTCAGCGAGGCGCCCGGCGCTCTGGTCGCCTGGCGCATGGTGGCGCTGGGGGGTGTCCTCGCCGCGGTCATGAGCGTGGTCGTGGTGGTGCGGCACACCCGGGAAGAGGAGGAGAGCGGTCGCCAGGAGCTGCTGTCCTCGGCCGTCGTGGGCCGCCGGGCACCGCTCACCGCGGCACTGCTGGCGGCGCTGGCGGCAAACGCCCTGGTGGCGCTGCTCGTCGCGGCCGGTCTGGCCGGCATCGGCCTGCCGGGCGGCGGCGCGCTGGCCCTGGGTCTGGCGATCGGCGGTACGGGGCTGTGCTTCGCGGGCGTCGCGGCCGTGACGGCCCAGCTCACGGAGAGCGCACGCGCGGCCAAGGGCATCGCGGGCGCGGTGCTGGGCGCCGCGTTCGTCCTGCGGGCGGCGGGGGACGCGGCGCGCGGCGGGGCGTCCTCGCCCCTGGTGTGGGTCTCGCCCGTCGGCTGGGGCGAGCAGGTGCGGGCGTTCGCCGGGAACCGGTGGTGGGTGCTGCTGCTGCCGTGTGCGGCCGCGGCGGTCACGGCGGCGGCCGCCTACGGGCTCGCCGGGCGGCGCGACATGGGTGCCGGTCTTCTGGCCGGCCGGCCGGGAGCGGCGGGGGCCTCCCGCCGCCTGGGCGGCCCGTACGGGCTCGCGTGGCGGCTGCAGCGGGGCTCGCTGCTGGGCTGGGCGCTGGGCTTCGCCGTGGCGGGCGGGGCCTTCGACGCCGTCACCGACGGTGCCGCCGAGCTCGTCGGGGACAACGACGCCACCCGTGAGATCTTCGCGCGCATGGGTGGCCACCAGGGCATCACCGAGGCGTTCCTCTCCTCGATGGCGGGCGTGCTCGGCATGGTCGCGGCCCTGTACGCGGTGGGGAGCGTGCTGCGACTGTGGGCGGAGGAGACCGGCGGGCGGGCGGAGCCCGTGCTCGCCGGTGCGGTGAGCCGGCTGCGGTGGGCGGCCGGGCACCTGGCCTTCGCGTTCGCGGGCACGGCGGCCGTGCTGGCGGCCGGCGGCCTCGGGATGGGCCTGGGCTACGGGCTAGCGGCGGGGGACGTCGGCGGGCAGCTGCCGCGCGTCATGGGCGCGGTGCTCGCTCAGGCGCCGGCCGCCTGGGTGCTCGCCGGCCTCGCCGTGCTGGTCTTCGGTGCCGTGCCCCGGGCGTCGACGGGCGCCTGGGCGGTGGCGGGCGTGTGCCTGGGCATCGGCTGGCTCGGTCCCGTGCTGAAGCTGCCCGGGTGGGTCATGGACCTCTCCCCCTTCGGGCACCTGCCCAAGCTGCCGGGGGCGGCGCCCTCCGCCGCGCCGTTCCTGGGGCTGACGGCCCTGGCGGCGGTGCTGACCTGCGCGGGCCTGGTGGCGCTCCGGCGCCGGGACCTGGGCTGAGCCGCCCGGACCGCCACGGTCGTGGGGCGGGGCCGGGGTGGGGCGGACCCTACTGGGGGCTGGATTATTTGCCCAGGTTGCCGTCGGGCCCGTGCAGGACGTGCCAGTTGCTCAGCACGTAGATCGCGTCCGGTCAGGCCCTTCCCGGCGTCCGGAATCGGCCCTTCACCCGTGGCTTCCGGTCGTCGGCGCGACGCCCGGGGAGCAGGATGCGGACACGCCCTAGCATCGGTCGCGCCTCCCGGGAGCTTCCCGGGGGCATGGGTCAGGGAGGCATTCCTGTGCGCACCATGAAGGCAGCCGTCGCCGCACTCGCCCCGGTCGTTCTGGGCGCCGCCCTCGTCGCTCCGGGCGGCGCGGTGGCCGCCGGGAAGCAGGGGGCACCCGAGCGTGCTCCGCGGGCCGGCGCGGCGGCGTTCCGCAACTTCATCTTGCAGACCGGCACCGCACTCCACGAGACCGACGACACCTTCGCCACGGCGACCGCCGACTGGGACCGC
>NZ_JAIXMK010000093.1:0-40314 GCF_020328095.1 Streptomyces sichuanensis | reverse complement strand
TGCAGACCGGCACCGCACTCCACGAGACCGACGACACCTTCGCCACGGCGACCGCCGACTGGGACCGCGACGGGCGCCCCGATCTCGTCGCCGTGAAGAAGAGCAGAACGGGCACCAACAGCACGGAAGTCCACATCCTGTCCGGCGCCGGCAACTTCCAGCGATTCGTCCTCCAGACCGGCACCGCACTGCACGAGACGGACGGCACGTTCGCCTTCACCCTGGCCGACTGGGACCGTGACGGGCGCCCCGATCTCGTCGCCGTGAAGAAGAGCAGAACGGGCACCAACAGCACCGAGGTCCACATCCTGTCCGGCGCCAGCAACTTCCAGCGGTTCGCCCTGCAGACCGGCACGGCCCTGCACGAAACCGACGACACCTTCGACTACGCCGCCACCGACTGGGACCGCGACGGACGACCCGACCTCGTCGCCATCAAAAAGAGCCGCACCGGAACCAACAGCACCGAAGTCCACATCCTGTCCGGCGCCAGCAACTTCCAGCGGTTCGCCCTGCAGACCGGCACGGCCCTGCACGAAACCGACGACACCTTCGACTACGCCGCCACCGACTGGGACCGCGACGGACGACCCGACCTCGTCGCCATCAAAAAGAGCCGCACCGGAACCAACAGCACCGAAGTCCACATCCTCTCCGGCGCCAGCAACTTCCAGCGATTCGTCCTGCAGACCGGCACCGCACTGCACGAAACCGACGACACCTTCGAGTTCTCCGTGGCCGACTGGAACCGCGACGGACGACCCGACCTGGTGGCCGTGAAGAAGAGCAGAACGGGCACCAACAGCACCGAGGTCCACATCCTGTCCGGCGCCAGCAACTTCCAGCGGTTCGCCCTGCAGACCGGCACGGCCCTGCACGAAACCGACGACACCTTCGACTACGCCGCCACCGACTGGGACCGCGACGGACGACCCGACCTCGTCGCCATCAAAAAGAGCCGCACCGGAACCAACAGCACCGAAGTCCACATCCTCTCCGGCGCCAGCAACTTCCAGCGATTCGTCCTGCAGACCGGCACCGCACTGCACGAAACCGACGACACCTTCGAGTTCTCCGTGGCCGACTGGAACCGCGACGGACGACCCGACCTGGTGGCCGTGAAGAAGAGCCGGACGGGCACCAACAGCACCGAGGTCCACATCCTGGGGTGACGTCGGTCAGGAGCAGCGTTTGATGGCGAGCAGGGCCACGTCGTCGTCGAGGGAACCGCCGGTGTGGGCGAGGAGGTCCTCGTGGACGCGCCGGACGAGCCGGCCGGGCTCGGTCTCCTGCCAGAGGGCGAGCCGCTCGGCGAGCGGGTAGAAGACGCCGCCGGGGTCACGGGCCTCGATGACTCCGTCCGTGTAGAGCAGCAGCAGATCGCCGTCACGGTACGTGAACGACTCGGGCGCGTACTCGCGCTCCGACTGCTCGCCGCCCACGCCGAGCGGGAGGGCGGGTTCCTTCACCGCCAGGGGGATGACCCCGCCCTCCCGCAGGACCAGCGGCGGAGGGTGGCCGCAGCTGATCAGCTCCAGCAGGGGTTCGTCGTCGTGGATCTCCAGCACGGCGGCGGTGACGAAGCCCTCCCCCACCGCCGGTTCACCGGGAGGGCCGTCCGCGTCCCAGTAGACGGTGTTGTGCAGGTGGGCGACGAGCCGGGGCAGGGGCGGGAATCGGTGGGCGGCCGCGCGGAAGGCGCCGAGCAGCAGCGCGGCGTCCCCGATGGCGTCCAGTCCCTTGCCGCGCACGTCGCCGATCATGACGCGTGTCCCCTTCCGGGACCGTACCGCCGCGAAGAGGTCGCCGCCGATCTGGGCCTCCGCCTCGGCGGCGACGTACACCGACGCGATGCACAGTTCGCCGATGCGCGGCGGCAGTGGTCTGAGCAGGACCTTCTGCGCGGCGTCGGCGACGGAGCGGACCTGGTCCATGGCCTGCTCGTGGCGTTCGTGGACGATGCGGAAGGCCACGATGAAGACGGTGGCCAGGAAGAGGGCGACGGTCTGCGCCTGGTGGTCGGGCGTCGCCACCCGGCCGAAGACCAGTCCGAGAGCGATCTGGCCGGCGACGGCGAGCGCGCCGACGAGGGCGGTCAGCCGGGCGCCGCCGATGGCCGCGGTGAGCGCCGGTGCGGCGACGAGCAGCGGTCCCAGGTGGATGTCCGGGCCGGTCACCAGGTCGAGCACCATGATCGCCGCGATGACGCCGAAGGGCATGGCGATCAGCGCTCTGCGATGACGCCACGGCTGACGGGGGCCCGGCGGACGGTGCTGAAGGCGCATGCTCCCTGCTTACCTTCCCGGCGCTCCGGGTGCCGCCCGACACGTCCGGCCCGCTCCCCGCTTCCCGGGCCGGAGGCGTCCCGGCCGAAACCCGAAGATTTATCCTTGAATTAAAGCTATACCCGCCGGGGCGGCCCCGCACGGTGCGCGGCCGCCCCCGCAGGGTCGGTGACCCGGGACCGGGCGGGCTCAGATCCGCGGGTCCTCGACGGCCGGGACGGCGTCGGCGGGGGCGTGGTGCCCGCCGGTCGTCAGGGACCGGTCCGCGGCCGGGGCGGACCGCTTGCCGCAGAAGGCGGGTTCCAGCGCGCCCATCAGGCCCTGGGTGACGGAGCCGTTGTTGGAGGCGTTGGCGAAGACGACGACCGTCCGCTTGCCGTCGGCCGTGGTGAACGACTGCGTCTGGTAGCCCTGGACGATGCCGCCGTGGCCGAGCACCTTGCCGCAGGACAGGGAGATCTCCCGCAGGCCCAGCCCGTAACCGATCTTCGCCGTGGGGGTGGGCAGCGCGCTCTCCATCTGCCGCAGCGACGCGTCCGAGACCAGCCCGCCGGCGCTTCCGGCGACCAGGGCGGTGAGGAAGCGGTCGAGGTCTGCAGCGGTGGAGATGACCGCCCCCGCGGCGCCGACCCAGGAGGCCGTCTGCTCGGTGGAGTCCAGCAGCGGCTTGGACCGGTCGTCGTTGGTCAGGTAGCCGGTGACGTGCGGGCCGGCAATGGCCTTCTCGGGCACGACGTAGGACGTGCTGTTCAGCTTCAGCGGTTCGATGATCTGCTCGCGCAGCACGTCGCCGTAGGGACGCCCGGTGAGGTGCTCGACGGCGAGGCCCATCAGCACGAAGTCGGTATTGGAGTAGGCGTACTTGGAGCCGGGCGCGTACTGGATCCCGCGCTTCACGGACATCGCCACAAGGTCCTTGGGATCGTAGACGTTGTTGCGGATGCGCTTCTCGTAGACGTCCGTGGTCTCCTCTCCGGGGTGCTCCAAGAGGTCGTTGGTGTGGTCGTACACCCCCGCACGGTGCTGCATCACCTGGCGTGCGGTCATCCGCCAGCCCAGCGGAAGCGTGTCCTCGGGCAGGTAGTCGCGCAGCGGCTTGTCCAGGTCGAGGCGGCCTTCCTCGACGAGGCGCATGACCAGGACCGACGCGAACATCTTGCTGTTGCTGCCCACTCTGAAGCGCCAGTCGGCGTTCATGGGGGTGCCGCTCAGATCGGCCTTGCCGACGGTCAGCGACCGGTCGAGGCCGGGGTCGTCGTGATCCTTGATCACCGCGAACGCCCCCGGCGCGCCCGCGTTCACCGTGCGCTGCAGCGCCGCGCGCACCTGTGCCGCGTCGGGGGCGGTCGCCGCCTCCTCGGCGGAGGCGGTCGCCGCAGCTCCCGCGACTAACGCCGCAGAGGCCGCGACGGCCGCGACGGACCGCAGAAACCGGTTTCCTGCCATGGTGAAGTCTCCGTCTTCTCTGGTGACTTGAGGTGTCGCTGGTCCCTGTCGACCCACAGCCAATCATGATCGTATATGCCGGGAAAAGGAGATTTCCCACCGAATCGCTGTCGCAATACCGTTGCGTCACCCGGGTGATACATCCGTTTTGTATTTGATTAGTCGCTGCGCTACCTGCAGAGTTCGACTAAGCGGAAGCTCATATTCCGTTGGGATCCCAGTCACGACGGTTAGGGGAGTGATCGTGAAGGGTGGACAGAAGAACCGACTGGGGACGGGCCGGGGAAAGCGGCGGAGCACCGCGCGCCGCACCGACCGGCACCCCCTCGCGGACCAGATCTGTGACGCACTGACCATCGTGGTCGTCATCGTCGTCGTCGCCGTCTGCTCACCGGGGCTCAGCCCCGAGGCCCTGACATTGATCGGCGTGCTGGCGACCGTGCTCGGCCACCGGGAACGGGCGAGAGCCTGGCGGTAACCGGCGTCATCCGGGGCCCACTTGACAGTGGTTGCAGACTGCTTGCAACTGCTTCTGCACCACCGGCCACGGGAGGTTCAGCGTCATGACCATGTGGGCAGCCGGAAGACGTCCCCGCCGCCGCGCCCTCGGGGCGGCGGCCCTGCTCGTCGCCGGGGTCGTGGTGCCGGCCGGGGCCGCCGCCTCCGAACCGGCGTCCCGGACGGCCGGCGGTGGCACCGCGCGCAACGTGATCCTGCTGATCGGTGACGGCATGGGCGACTCCGAGATCACGCTCGCCCGCAACTACACGGTGGGCGCCGGGGGGCGCCTGCACATGGACCGGTTACCGATGACCGGCGCCTACACCACGTACGCCGTCGACGGCCGCGGACGGCCCGACTACGTCACCGACTCCGCGGCCAGCGCCACCGGCTGGGCCACCGGCCACAAGACCGTCAACCGCCGCCTGTCCAAGACCTGGGACACCGACCGGCCGCTGCCCACGATCCTGGAGCTCGCCCAGCGCAACGGGCTCGCCACCGGCAGCGTCACCACCGCCGAGCTCACCGACGCCACACCCGCCGCGATCGCGGCGCACGTCACCGACCGCAGCTGCCAGGGCCCCGCCGACATGAAGCGGTGCCCCGGCGACACCCGGGGCCGCGGCGGTCCGGGTTCCGTCGCCGAGCAGAGCGTCGCGCACCGCGTCGACGTCCTGCTCGGCGGGGGGAAGCGGGTCTTCGACCAGACCATCACCGAGGGGCCGGACAAGGGCCGGACCGTCACCCAGCAGGCCCGGCGGCTCGGCTACCAGGTGGTGACCGACGCCGCCGGACTGCGGGCGGCCCGGCCGGGCACGCCCGTGCTCGGGCTGTTCGCACCGGACGCCCAGCCCTCGGAGTGGACCGGCAAGCCGGCCACCACCGGCGGCACGGCACCCCAGCGGTGCGTCACCTCCAACCCGGAGCGCCCGGCCGGCTCCCCCAGTCTGGAGGCCCAGACGCGCAAGGCGCTCGAACTCCTCGACGGCACACGGGGCAACGGCCGCGACCGCACGGGCAAGGGATTCTTCCTCCAGGTCGAGGGCGCCTCCATCGACAAGGAGGACCACGAGGCGAACCCCTGCGGCCAGATCGGCGAGACCGCTGCGTTCGACCGTGCCGTGCGGGTCGCCCGCGCCTACGCGGCCGCACACCCGGACACCTTGGTCGTCACCACCGCCGACCACGGCCACAGCAGCCAGATCGTGCCGGTCGACTCCCGGCCGGCGGGGAAGTCGGCGACGCTCGTCACCGACGAGGGCGGCCGGATGAAGGTCAGCTACGGCACCAACGCGGGCGGCGGGGGCCAGGAGCACACCGGGGTGCAGGTCCGCATCGCGGCCCAGGGCCCGCAGGCCCACCGCGTCCTCGGGGTCACCGACCAGACCGGGTTGTTCACCACCCTGCGCACCGCGCTCGCCCTGCGCTGACGGCGTCCGGCCGACGACGGCCCGGCGGGGGCGGCGCTCACTCGTGGAGCCAGAAGCCCGTCCCCGCCTGCCACACCGCGAACAGCTCGGTGTCGCCGCGGACTTCCACGTCCCGGCCGCTGCCGTGCCGCCCCCGCCCGTAGACGGTCAGCAGCAGGCCGGTGAGCGGGCCGCGCACGACGGTCGCGGCCGTGCCCCCGCCGCGGCTCCAGGCGAGGCGCTCGCCGCTGAGGCCGGCCAGCCACTGTGCGTCCGTCTCCCCGGCCGTGTCGGTGGCGCGGAAGTGCAGGCGACGGCCGTCCCCCAGCAGCCTCCGCAGTCCGGGGGCGGCCTCGAAGACCTCCGGGAGCGTGCCGAACTCCATCCATTCGTCGAGGGCGTCGACGGCCAGCTCCCCGGCCACGGCGAACTCCCCGCCGGCCGCCCAGGTGGCGTCCGCCCGGTGGACGGCGGTCTCGTGCGTCATGCGCCGGGCCCAGAACAGCGGGCTCGCCTCGCTCTGCCCCGGGACGGGCGTCCACACCCGGGCCGCGGGCCCCGCCGCCCGCAGGGCTTCCGCCAGCCGGCCGGCTCCCTCGGCGAGGTAGGCGTCCAGCTCGCCGGGGTCCTCGTCGGTGCGCTCGGGCACGTCGTTGACGAGGTCGTCGGGGACGGGGCCTCTCGCGCGGGTCTCCACGACCTCGGCGGCCCACCGGTGGGCGCCGCCGAGGTGCCGCAGGAGCCGGCCGAGGTTCCAGCCGGGGCACGTGGGCACGGGGGCCGCCGGGTCGGCGCCCCCGACGGAAGCCCTCAGCAGGTCGGTCTGCGCGACGATTTCGGTGCAGTAGCGCTCGTAGCTCAGCTGAACCATGCCGCCACGGTAGCCGACCCGGCGCCCGGATCAGCCGGAGGGCGTGGGGCCTTCCATGTGCTTGCTGATCCACTCGATGGGTCCCTGCCCCATGCTGGGCACGTACGTCCTGGCGTTGTGCTCGCCGTCGGGGATCTCCCGGAGCATGGTGTGGACGGGGCCCTTGTTGCCGTACGCGGAGAGGAAGTCCTTCGTGTTGGCCATGGCCGTCTTCTCCTTGGTGCCCACCTGGAAGGCGAGGTAGACGTCCGGTCCCTTGACGTCGATCAGGTGCTGCGCCAGCAGCTGGGGGTTGTTCTCCCGCTTCTCCTTGTCGTGGCCGGCCCACAGCGGGGAGTCCGGGACGATGTCGGGGCCGGAGGCGATGACGGCCTTGAACTTCCCCGGCTGCTTGAGCACGGCCTTGAGTCCCGCGAAGGCGCCGGAGGAGGAGCCCATGAAGGCCCAGCCGTCACGGGACTTCAGGGTGCGGAAGTTCTGCTTGATGAGATCCGGGACGTCCTCGGTCAGCCACGTGCCCATCTTGGGCCGGCCGGGGATGTCGCTGCCGTCGTAGTAGTTCTTGTCGTCCGCGTTCAGGACCGGCATGGCGACGATGAACGGCAGGCTCTTGCCCTCCTTCGACCACTCGGCGATCGAGGACTGCAGCTTGAGGTCGGTGCCCATCCAGTAGTTGACGGGGTAGCCGTTGCCGCCCGGGAGCGCGATGAGGACCGGGAAGCCGCTCTTGGCGTACTTGGGGTCGTCGTACTGCTGGGGCGCCCAGACCCACACCTTGCCCTTGAAGCCGGACTTCTTGCCGTCCAGCGTCACGACGCCGATCTTCGTGCCGTCCGCCAGGGTGTTGGCGACGCGGAAGTCGGCCTTGGGGCCGGTCGGCATCAGCGGTCCGGAGCCGCCGCCGTCCGTCCGGCCGGTGGCGGTGTCGTCCTGTCCGAAGCTGAGCGGGTCGCCCTTGTCGGAGAAGACGTCGAAGGAGGCGAGGACCGGCCAGGCGATCAGGCCGAGGGCGACCGCGAGCGTCACCACGACCGCCCACCGCCTGCCGCCGGAGGAGCGGCGGCCGGCGGGCCCGGGACCCGGAGGACGGGGCGTTCCGTCGGGTATGTGCGTCATCCGTCGTCTCCCCGCCGGGGGAGGGTGTCGTGTGCTGTAGCCATGACACCGCAGCGTGACGCGGCGCTCTAAGAGCCTTGTAAGAGCGGGCGGATCAGCGCGCCGGGGAGGTCAGGCGGTGTCGCTCGCGCCGCGTGCCGCGGCGACGAACCGGGCGATGAGGGCGGCGTCCTTCACTCCGCGGCTCGCCTCGACGCCGCTGGAGACGTCCACGCCCCAGGGGGAGAGCGTACGGACGGCGTGGGCGACGTTGCCGGCGTCGAGGCCGCCGGCGAGGATCCAGCGGCCCTGCGGGGGGACGAAGCGCGGGTCGGTCCAGTCCCACGCCTTGCCCGAGCCCGGGGCGGGGGCGTCCAGCAGCAGGAGGTCCTCGCCGAGCGCGCCGCAGCGCTCGGGCTGCTGGGGGTCGGGGGCGGTCGCCCGCAGCAGGGTGTAGCCCTCCGCGCCCAGCGCCGTGTAGTACTCGGGGCCCTCGTCGCCGTGCAGCTGGACGGCCCTCAGCCCTGCGGCGGCGGCCAGGGCCGCGACCTCGTCCAGGGGCTGGTGCCGGAAGACCCCGACGGTCAGGACGTGGGAGGGCACACGGGCGGCGAGTTCACGTGCCGGGGCCGCTTCGATGCGCCGGGGGCTGTCGGCGAAGACGAATCCGACCGCGTCGGCTCCGGCGCTCACGGCGGCGTCCACGTCGACGGCCGTCCGCAGCCCGCAGATCTTGATGAACAGCTCACTCGCCTCCTCGTCGTGGCCGTGAGGGAAGCCTACGTCAGGGGCGCGCCGGCCCGTCCGTCGAGCAGTGCCGTCCGTCTCATCTGCCGGACACCCGACCCGACCGCCCAGAAGTAGACCGCCGCGGTCACGGCGGCCACGGTGAGCGAGTCGTAGGGTGCGGGCAGCCTGCCGGAGCCCTCGAACGTGCCGAGCCAGGACAGCAGCGTCAGCACCGCGAGGTAGACGACCAGCCACAGCCCCTCGCGCACCTCGGTGGCGAGGGGACGGCCGTCGTGGCCGGAGCGCCGCATGACGAGGAAGAGCAGCAGCCCGGCGAGGACGAGGGGCAGGGCCAGGCGCAGGTCGTGCCAGCCCGACCAGTACACGAACTCGCTGGAGACGACGAAGCTGACGGGGGCGATCCAGCCCAGGCCGGGGACCCAGCCGGCCATCTCCGTGCCGGGGTCGGCGCGGAAGACGGCGACGGCCACGGCCGAGGCCGCATAGATCAGCAGGTACATGTCGCCCATGATGCTGACGATGCTCTGCCACCCGCCGAAGGGCAGGAGGAAGACGACGATGACGGCCAGGTTGAGGACGAGCGCCCGGTGGGGGATGCCGGAGCGGCGGTCGACCTGCATGAAGGTCCGGGGCAGCGTGTGGTTCTTGGCCAGGGCGTAGGTGTGGCGGGCGTTGAGCGCCACACCGACGTAGGCGGAGCCGCCGGGCGAGACGACCGCGTCGGCGTAGAGCAGGCTGGAGAGCCAGTGCAGGTTGAGGACGAGCGCCAGCTGGCCGAACGGGGAGTCGAAGTGCACGCCCTGCCAGCCGTCGCCGAGCAGGTCCTCGGGGACGGTGAACAGGAAGGCCAGCTGCAGGGCCAGGTACATCAGCAGGGCGAGGCCGATGCCGGTGAGGACGGAGGCGGGGATGGTGCGGCGGGGGTTGCGGGTCTCGCCGGAGAAGTCGAGCGGGGCCTGGAAGCCGTTGACGGAGTAGACGATGCCGCCGCCCGCGAGCGCGGACAGGCAGGCCGCGTAGCCGTAGGGGGCGAATCCGCCGTGGTCGGTCAGGCGTCCCGCGTGCCACCCGGAGGCGAACAGGGCGATGACGGTGACCACCGGCACGACGATCTTGAAGACGGCCACGAGGGTGTTCAGCCGTGCGAACGTCCGTACCGCGAACCAGTTGAGCGTCGTCAGCAGCACGCTGAGCGCGACGGCGAGGCCGAGGCCGGTGGCGCTGAGCGTGCGGCCGTCGTAGATCCCGGGCAGGTAGTGGTCGGCGTACTGCATGATCGCGCTGATCTCGGCCGCGGTGCCGCCGACCGAGAGCAGCACGGACCAGCCGATGAGCGTGCCGACCAGCCGGCCGCCGGTGTACAGCGGCCAGCGGACCGTCCCGCCGCCCTCGGGGCGGGAGGCGCCGAGTTCGACCATGACGAGCGCCACGAGCCCGCAGAGCACGCCGGCGCCGACCCAGGTGAGCAGGGACGCGGGTCCGGCCGTCCGGGAGGCGTAGAGGGCGGCGAAGAGCCAGCCGGACCCGACGATGTTGGAGAAGCCGATCGCCGTCAGGCCCCAGAAGCCGAGGTCCCGGTGGAGCCGTCGTTCCTGCACGGCCTCCTCGGGGGCCGCGGCCTCCACCGGAATCTGATGGTCCGACATGAGGTGGTCCTCCTGGTGTCCCGTTTCCGGCCGACGCTCGGACCAACGTATTCCGTCCGGGTCGGCGCCCTCGCCCGTCGGGGGGTGCGGCGCGCAGGGCCGTACCCCCACCTGCGGGAGGCGAAGCCTGCGGATTGACAACGGGAGTGCGTCAATGGGTGCTCATCAGGTGTTGGACCGCGGGCCCCGGCCGCAACGAGGGTGGGGGCATGTCTTCCGCCCCTCCTTCGCGCAGCCCTTACGCCGCTCTCTTCGCCGTCCCCGGTGCGGCCGCCTTCACCGTCTGGAACGTGCTCGCACGGCTGCCCATGGGGATGTTCGGCGTCAGCGCGGTGCTGATGATCTCGGCCGCCCGGGGGTCGTACGCGCTCGCCGGGGCCGTCACGGCGACCGGGCTCGCGACGACCGCGGTCGTCGGGCCGTGGACGGCCCGCATGGTGGACCGCCACGGCCAGGCCCGCGTGGCGGTGCCCGCCGCCTCGGTCGCCGTGCTCGGTTCGCTGGGCCTGGTGGTGTGCGTGCGGTACGACGCGCCCGCGTGGACGCTGTTCGCCGCGTACGCCGCCACCGCGACCACGCCCAACACCGGCGGCATGTCGCGCGCCCGCTGGGCGCACCTCTTCCGCGACGACGCGGCGGCCCGGCACACCGCGAACTCCTTCGAACAGGCCGTCGACGAGGCGTGCTTCATGCTCGGTCCGGTGCTCGCCGCCTTCCTGTGCACGACCTTCTTCCCGGAGGCCGGCACCCTCGTCGGCGCGTGCACGTTCCTGACCGGCACGGTCCTCTTCGCCGCCCAGCGCCGCACCGAACCCCCGCTCTCCCCCCGCCCGTCCTCCTCGGGCTCCCTCCTGCGCGGCAATGCGGCCCTGGCCCTGCTGCTGGCCGTCTTCGTCTGCACCGGTGCCCTCTTCGGCTCGCTGGAGGTGGCGACCATCGGCTTCGCCGACGAGCAGGGGCACCGGGGGGCGGCGGGCGCGGTGCTGGCCCTGCAGGCGGCCGGATCCTGTGCGGCGGGGCTGCTGTACGGGCTGGCCCGCCCGGCGGGTCCGGCCGGTGCCCGCTTCCGGCGCTGTCTGGCCGGCATGGCCGCCCTGGCCCTACTGCCCCTCGTCGCGGCGGGCACCGGCAGCCTGCTCGCCCTGGCCGGCGCCCTCCTCGTCGCCGGCATGGCGACCGCGCCGACCATGGTCACCGGCATGGGCCTGGTCCAGGGCACGACGCCGCAGGACCGGCTGAACGAGGGCATGACCCTGGCGGTGACCGGGCTGCTGGCCGGCATCGCGGCCGGGTCGGCCGCGGGCGGCTGGAGCGTGGAGCACCTCGGGGCGGCCGCCGGCTTCGCCGTCCCGGCCACGGCCGCTTCCCTGGCCCTGCTCACCGCGGTGGCCGGCCGCGCCCGGGCCACACGCGGGGCCCCCGCGGCCTCCTGACGGCGTGTCGCCCCTGCCGGGGCCCCGCCGCGGGGCCCCGGGACGGCCGCATACCGTGCACCCGTGCACGGAACGACGACAACGGAGAGCGGGTCCGCGGCCCGGCGTGACCTGGGAGTCCTGCTCGCGGTGGTCGCGGCCACGGCAACCGGGCTGAGCCTGACGAGCCTGTGGTGGGCCCTGCCGGCCATGGCCGCCGCCTTCCTCGCGGGCCACCGCTCGGGGCGGACCTGGCCGATGGCGGCCGCCCTGAGCGTCCTGGTCGTGGCGGGGGCGGCCGCGGTGGTGAACGTCCCGACGCTGCTGGGGCTGGGCACCCGCTTCGTGGCGATGGTGATCGGCGCCGCCCTGCTGCCCTGGCTGGCGGGCCGCGTCTGGCGCCAGTACCAGGAGCTCGTACGGGCCGGCTGGTCCCGCGCGGAGCACCTCGAACGCGAGCAGCGGCTGGTGGCCGAGCAGGCCCGGTTGCGCGAACGGGCCCGCATCGCGCAGGACATGCACGACGCGCTCGGCCACGACCTCAGCCTGATCGCGCTCTCGGCCGGGGCGCTCAAGCTCGCGCCCGGCCTGGCGGACGCACACCGCGCGGCCGCCGAGGACGTGCGGGCGCGGGCGGCCACCGCGGTCGAGCGGCTGGGCGAGGTGATCGGCATCCTCCGCGAGGAGACGCAGGAGGCGCCCGCGGGACCCGCGGACTTCAGCATCGCGCGGCTGGTCGAGGGCGCGAACGCCTCCGGCCTGGAGACGGCGTTGCACACCGGCGAGGAGGCGGGCGAGGTGCCGGCGGTGGTCGAGCGGGCGGCGCACCGTGTCGTGCAGGAGGCGCTGACCAACGTCGCCAAGCACGCGCCGGGGGCGAGCGCGCGGGTCCACGTCGCGCACACGGCCACCGAGACGGTGGTGACGGTGGAGAACGCCGCACCGCCGGCGGGCACCGTTGCGGCGGGACCGCTGCCCGGGGGCGGCCGCGGTCTGGTCGGCCTGGACGAGCGGGTGCGGCTGGCCGGCGGAACGTTCACCCACGGCCCGCGCGGCGACGGCGGCTTCACCGTCACCGCACGGCTGCCGCACACCCCCACCGGGCAGCCGCCCGCCCCCGCGGGCGTCCCGGCCGCCCTGCCACCGGAGCACCGCCGGGCACGCCGCCGGGCCGGGCGGGCCCTGGCGGCGGCGGTCGTCGTGCCGGTGCTGGCCACCGTGGTGCTCACCGGCGCCCTGACGGTGTGGGGGTCGCTGACCCTCTCGCAGTCGGTCCTCGACCCCGCCCACTACGCGGCGCTGCACGTGGGGCAGAATCGCTCGGACGTTGCGGGACTGCTGCCGGCCCGTCAGCTGCCGTACCGGCCACGGGCGGCCGAACCGAAGGGGCGGGGGATCGAGTGCGCCTACTACGCGGTGACGGCCGACCGGTTCGTGGACGCCTCCGGGGACGCGTACCAACTCTGCTTCCAGCACGGCCGGCTGCTCACCCTCGCCGTGCTCAAGGAGTGAGCCCACGATGATCCGCGTCCTGGTCGCCGACGACGAACCGATGATCCGCGCCGGGGTGCGCGCCGTGCTGTCCACCGACCCGGAACTGGACGTGGTCGCGGAGGCCGCGGACGGGTACGAGGCGGTGGAGCTGGTCCGGCTCCACCGCCCGGACGTCGCCGTGCTGGACGTGCGGATGCCGCGGACCGGCGGCATCGAGGCCGCCGCCCGCATCCGCGACCTCGCGCCGGACACCGGGGTCGTGATGCTGACGACGTTCGGCGAGGACGACTACATCCTGCGGGCGCTGGCGGGCGGCGCATCCGGCTTCCTCGTCAAGTCCGGTGCGCCCGAGGAACTGATCGCGGGCGTCCATGCGGTGGCCGGGGGCGCCGCCTACCTGTCACCGAAGGTCGCCGCCCGGGTGGTGGCCCATCTGGCGGCCACCGGGGCCGGCAGCGCCGCCGGGCGGCGCGCCACCGCCCGCGAGCGGGTCGCCGCCCTGACCGCCCGGGAACGGGACGTGCTGTGTCACCTGGGCGCCGGGCTGACCAATGGTCAGATCGCGCGGCGGCTGCACGTGGTGGAAGGGACGGTCAAGGCCCACGTCAGCTCGATCCTGGCGCGCCTGGGCGTCGACAACCGGGCCGCGGCGGCCGTCGTCGCCCACGAAGCGGGCATGACTCCCCCGCCGGAGCCGTCCGAGCCCTGACGCCAGCCGGACGGCGAGCGGCAGCAGGGCCAGCAGGGCCGCTGCCGCCACGGCCCCGCCGAGCACGGCGCCGGCCAGCACGTCGTGCGGGTAGTGCACGCCCACCGCGACGCGCAGTAGCGCGGCGAGACCGGCCACGGGCAGGGTGACGGCGGCCAGCCGCGGGCGCACCATGGCCAGGCCCACGGCGAGCGCGGCGGCGAGGGTCGCGTGGTTGCTGGGGAACGACCAGTCCCCCACCTCCGGGCACGGCTCGATCGCCGTGACGCCGCGCAGCGCGCGGCAGGGGCGCTCCTCGTCGACCGTCACCTTCAGGGCCTCGCTGACCGCGTAGGCCGTCACCGTGCCCACCCCCGCCAGCAGCACACCCGCGACGGTGCGTTCGTCGCGTCGGCGCAGGGCCGTCCAGCCCGTCCACACCAGCATCAGGCCGAGCACCACCAGCGTGCCCTCGGTGGCCAGGCCGAGCAGCGAGCCCGCCCAGCCCGGCGCGTCGGCGGCGGCTCCCGCGACGGAGCGGTACGCCGACGCCGAGGCCCCGGCGGTCACCCGCACCGCGCCCGTACCGGCGGCACCGCCCGGTGCGGCCCACCACAGCACCGCGGCTGCCGCGGCCAGCACTCCGGCGGCGGCCGGCAGGCGCCACCGGGGCTCGTGGTGGCGGCTTTCACGAATCGTTCTGTGTTCCATGCGTCGAACCTATGGACGGGAAATCGGCGACACCCGACCCGAAGGGCAACCCCTGCCCCTGACGTTCGTCGGGGTTGACCCGGAACGAGCCACCGGATCTCGTCCGGACCGTCGCGCGGAGCGCACTCGCGTGCCAGCATTCTGTAACCGTCGGCGCCGTGCCGTGCGCCGGCGCAAGGGGGGCGAACGGCGTGCGGGAACCATTCACACGGCCCGTGGGGATCCAGGGCATCGAGGCGCTGTACCAGGAATGCCGCAGCCGGGTGCAGGGAGGGCGCGGCGATCAGGGCGGCCCCGGGCTGCCGGTCCTGGTGCTGGTCGGCAAGCGGGGCAGCGGCAAGAGCACGGCCCTGGAGTGGCTGGGGTACCTCGGCTCCCACCGGCCGCACGCCCTCTACGACTTCGGCTCGGCCGCGCCCCGCCGGCCCCACGAGATCGCCGGTCTGCTGGCCTACGGCCTCTCGCACCGCTTCGCCCGGCAGCCGGCGCTGCTCTTTCCCCGGCTCACCCTCGGCCTGGTCGCGGTGGACCCCGCGCTCTCCCTGGACCCCAACGACTCCAGGAGGGCCGGCCGCCAGCTGCGCCGCTCGCTGCAGGAGGCGCGCGACAGCTCGGCGGTCGCCGACCACGCCGCCGAGGCGGCGGTGCTGCTGCAGGACCTCAATCTGCTGCAGATTCCGGGGGTCGGCCTGCTGGCCGGCCTGATCCGGCATCCACCGCGCCTGCCGCTCGGCCTCGCCCGGCGCACCGCGCTCGTGTGGTACGCCGGACCGCACACCGCCCTCCACGAACTCGTCGCCCTCAACCGGCTCAGCAAGAGCAACGCCCCCATCGACCGGGCCTCGGTGGACCGGCGGCTGTGCGCGGCGTTCCTGGCGGACCTGCGTGGCGAGTACGCGCGCCGCAGGCGCGACCGCAACTGCGTGGTGCTGCTGGACAACATCGACGCCGACGGCGGCCGTGACTTCCTCGACCTGCTGATGCAGCTCCGCGACGTCGCCGACGGGCCCGACCCGCTCCTGGTCGTGGCCACCGCCTCGGACACCGGGAAGATTCCCGGCCCCTTCGCGCCCGGCCCGGCGGGGGTGGTGATCCACGCGCCCGAGGCGAGCTCGTACGCCGGCTGGGTGCAGGCCGTGCCGGATCCTCCCCCGGACACGTCGTGGCGCTGGTACTGCGTGGAGCTGCGCGACCTGACCGCCGGCGAGGTCTCGCAGCTCGGTGCGTCCGTGGCCCAGCGCCTGCCGGAGGCGCCCGGGCTCGTCCACCAGCTGACGCGCGGTCATCCCTGGAGCGCGCAACGGCTGCTCGACGCCGCTGCGCGCGCCGTGGGGCGCGAGGACCCCGAGGCGCTGCTGCGCGGGCTGCTCTCCGCGAGCGCCTCGGCCGACGGCACAGCGCAGGGGCCGCCCCTCGACGTCGCGGTGCTGGCGGACGTCCTCCAGGAACTGACCGACGATCAGCGGGCCGCGCTGGTGGCGTGCTGCGCGGCCCGCGCGTTCGACTCCGCGTGCGACGCCGGCCTGCTGGACACCTTCTCCCTGCACACGAGCAGCACCCTGGCCCGCGCCATGGGCACCCGGCTGTGGCTGGTGGATCCCGTGCCCCAGGACGCCGGGGCGCGCGGCGGCCGCGGCTCGGGCTATCTGGACGACTCCCACCCCAGGCCGCTGCCCGGTGGTCCGGTCCTGCACCCGTGGCTGCGGCTGCTGCTCTGCCAGGAGCTGGCGCGCTCGCCGCAGCAGTGGGAGGCGGTGCACGAACGATTAAGGACGTGGCACCTGCAGCACGGCCATCCGCTCGACGTGCTCTACCACGCCCTCGCCCTCGGCCGGCTGGACGACGTCGTCGACCACCTCGCCGGGCAGCTGGGGGAACTCGACCGCACGGAAGCGTGGTTGTACGAGCTGTACGCGATCACCGCCGCACCCCTGCGCGAACCGGTGCTGCCCGGGCTGACGGCGACCCTGCGGGCGGACCGGCTCGCGGCCGCGCTCGCCCCGCGCTCGTTCGCCGGACGGCGGGCCCTGACCGTCCTCGTGACCTCCCTGTGGCTGGCGACCGACCCGCGCAACCGGCTGCCGCGGGCGCGGCCCGAGCTCAACCTCACCATCAGCTCGATGTTCCAGGACCTGGCCCTGCGTTCCGACCCGCGCAGGGTCGGGCTCCGGCACGAGGCCGCGAAGTACATGTGAGCACCGCACCGCATCCCCCGCCTGTCCGGCCGGCAAGGAGCCCGATCATGCCCGTGAGTCCACGACCCGACGAACTGCGCCCGTGGTGGAAGGGGTGGCTGGGGATCGGCGTCCTCGTCGTCGTCGCCGCCCTCGTCGCCGGGGGCTCCCTGTGGCTGGTGCAACGGGCCGACGAGGCCGAGCGGTGCACGGACGGGGAGCCGAACCTGGTCTGGAACGGATCGGGGCCGGAGCGGGAGTGCATCGGCGTCATGGACGAGACGCACTTCGCGTTCGATCCCCAGCTGAAGGACATCACCGAGAGGATCGCCAAGGAGAACCAGCGGGTCCGCGACCAGTGGGAGAAGCCGGAGGCCGGCAAGCGACGGGTCCCCTACGTCAAGGTCGCCCTGCTGACGCCCTTGACGACGAGTGACACCAGTGCCCTGCCCATCGAGGAGATCAAGAGCAGTCTGGAGGGCGCCTACACCGCCCAGTGCCGGGCCAACGTGTGCCCCGGCCTGTCGCAGGACTCCCCCGGCGTCCACGGGACGACGCCCCAGATCCAGCTGCTCCTCGCCAGCGAGGGCAAGCACCAGGACCGGTGGCGGCCGGTGGTCGAGCAGCTGGCCGGGCTGACCGGCGGCAGCCATCCCCTGGTCGCCGTGGCCGGCCTGGGCATCAGCATCCCCGACACCCAGGCCGCCGCGGAGGAGCTCAGCAAGCGGAAGATCCCTTCGATCGGCGCCGTCCTGACCGCCACCGACCTCGACGCCAAGCGCCTGTTCAAGGTCTCGCCGTCGAACTCCGACTACTCCAGGGCGCTGCGGCAGCGCCTGGACAAGCTGCCCGCCGACCAGCGCAAGGGGTACCTGGTGTTCGACAGCCGCAACGACAACTACGTGCAGACGATGCGGAAGTCCTTCGACGAGACGTTCCCGGAGTACATCGAGAACCGCAGCGTCTCCTTCGTCGGGACGACCGGCAACAACACGGAGGGCGAGCCCGGGCTCTTCATCAACGCCCTCAACAACATCTGCCACACCAAGTCGGAGCTGGTCCTGTACGCGGGCCGCGGCCGCGACCTGCCCGGTCTGGTGAAGGCCCTCTCGACGCGCGGCCAGTGCGGCCACACCAGGCCCGTCACCATCGCGACGGGCTCGACGGGCGCCGTGCAGCAGGCCCGCCAGGTGATGAACCTGCTGAAGGGGAGCGGCATCACCATTCTCCAAGCCTCCGCAGCCGCCGCCGAGCAGTGGGTCAAGGGCGTCGAGGCGCCGACCGGCTTCAAGCCCTTCTACCAGAGCTTCAAGGAGCTCAAGTTCCCCGACGCGGCGCTCAGCGACGGCTACGCGATCATGCACCACGACGCCGTGCAGGTCGCCGTCCTGGCGACGCGCATGGTCACCGCCCAGACCGGCCGTGCGGCCCCCGACGTCGAGACCGTCTATCTGCAGATCACCAACCTGCACGACGCGGGCCGGGTCGCCCTCGCCAGCGGTGACCTGAGCTTCGACGACCACTCGGCGGGCTGGCCGCACAACAAACCCGTGCCCATGATCCAGGTTCCTCCGGCCGACGGGCGCCCGGAACCCGCGTACCGGACGCCCTGAGCCGGGGTGGGCCTGCGGGGACGGCTCAGGCGCAGTCCTTGCGGGCGCACAGCTCCCACGGGCCCCAGGACTCGGCGTGTTCGTCCTCGGTGATCTGCCAGGAGCGGTCGCGGTTCCACTCGCGGGCGACGATGCGCAGCCGCCCGTCGGTGAACTGGGTGACCGAGGTGGGCGAACCGAGGCCCGCGTAGGGGTCGGGCAGCTTGCCCATGCCCCGCACGGGCCCCCAGCCGTCGGGGCGGGTGGCGTCCTCGGTGCGCACCTGCATCGCGTCGGCCCCCGTGGCGGAGGCGAAGGCGTGCAGTCTGCCGTCGCGCCCGCGGAAGAGGTAGAGGCCGCCGTGGTAGGGCGCCGGGCTCAGTCCGAAGCCCTCGGCCGGGCTCCAGCCGTCGCCGTCGGGGTCCAGGACGGTGTGGCAGAAGCCGCCGCGGGAGGAGAAGAACACCTCAAGGCGGCCGGTGCCGTTCGCGACGGGGATCACCTGGTAGAGCTTCGGGCCGACGGCGGTGCCGCTGACGCGTTCCCACGGGCCGTAGGCACCGCCCGGCTCGTCCTGCTGCCGGTGCCAGAGGAAGGGCAGGTACGAGGCGGGGCCGGGCTCGTCGTAGAACTGCTGGAACTGGTCGGTGCGGCCGTCGCCCCGCGACACCGACACCATCTCGCCCGACGCCCGGTCGGGACGGCCGGGGCCGCCGGCGTCGGTCGTGCAGGGGGTGGCGGCCCGGGCAGCGGGAGCGGTGACCGCCGCTCCCCCGCACGCCAGCACCACCGTGATCACGCTGTTCAGCACTGCTCGTAACGGTCTTCGGTACACGATCGCCGAACCTCCCCGATCGATCCTGACGGGCGGTGCACATCCTTGCCCACGGGACCGGGACTGACCAGAGCACCGTGGTCCGGCGCCGGCCGCCGGGGACCGGATCAGGGCGTCGGCTCGCCGCGGGCCCGCCGGAAGCGGGCCAGGCCCTCGGCCAGGTCGACGACGGGGCCGGGGTAGCCGAGGCCGTCGCGTGCGGCGGCGGGGAGCAGCCACGGGCGGTGGACCGCGGCGCCCTCGATGCCGGCGAGCTCCGGCACCCAGCGGCGCACGTAGTCGCCCCGCGGGTCGAAGCGGCGGGCCTGGGTGAGGGGGTTGAGGACGCGCTGGGGGCGGGTGTCGCTGCCGGTGCCGGCGGCCCACTGCCAGTTGAGCTGGTTGTTGGCGACGTCGCCGTCGACCAGCAGGTCCAGGAAGTGTGCGGCGCCGACCCGCCAGTCCACGTAGAGGGTCTTGGTCAGGAAGCTTGCGGCGAGCAGCCGGGCCCGGCCGGGCATCCAGCCTTCGTGCAGGAGCTGCCGCATGCCGGCGTCGACGATCGGATAGCCGGTCCGTCCCTCGCGCCAGGCCGCGACCTCCTCCGGGGCGTGCCGCCAGTGGTCGCCGCGGGGGCGGTAGTCGTGGCGTGCGGCGTCGGGGCGTGCGGCGAGCATCTGGTGGTGGAACTCGCGCCAGGCGAGCTGGCGCACGAAGGCGTCGGCGCCCGCGCCGCCGTGCCGGCGGGCCCGGTGCAGGACCTCGACCGGTGACAGGCAGCCGAAGTGCAGGTACGGGGAGAGCCGCGAGGTCCCGTCGGCGGGGAGGTCGTCGTGCTGCCGGGCGTAGGCGTCCAGGGGCCCGGCCTCCCAGCGGCGCAGCCGCTCGCGGCCGGCCTTCTCCCCGCCCTCCGGGAGGGCCGGTGACGACGTGCCGGGGGCCAGTGCCGCGGCGGACGGCAGTGCGTCGGACCGCAGCGGGGGGACGGTGAGCGCGCGGGGTGCCGGGAGCACGTCCCGGACGGGCTCGGCCTGCCAGCGGCGGAGGTACGGGGTGAAGACCGCGTAGTGGTCCTTGCCGGAGGGGACGACCGCCCCGGGGGCCACGGCGGTGACGACGCCGTCGTGCACGCGCAGCTCGCGCCCCGCGCGGCCCAGGGCCGTCCGCAGGCGGCTCTCGCGGCGGGCGGCGTAGCCGCTGGGTCCGGCGGCGACGTGGACGGTGGGGGCGCCGGTCTCCTCGGCGACCCGGCAGGTCTCCTCGGCCACGTCGCCGTGGCGGAGGACCAGCCGTCCGCCGCGGTCCCGCAGGGCGGCGTCGAGGGCGGCGAGGGCGTCGGCGAGGAAGGCGGCCCTGTTGGGCACGAGGAAACCGGCGGCGGCCACCCCGCTGTCCACGACGAACAGGGGCACGACCTGCCCGGCCGTGGCGAGCGCCGACCGCAGGACGGGGTTGTCGTGCACCCGCAGGTCCGCGGTGAACAGGGCGACGGCGGTGCTCACCGGTGCTGGCGCGGGTGCATGGCGGCTCCGGGCCGTGCGGGGCGGACGGGGTTGCACGCAGCGTAGCCGATGCGCTGCTCCGCGTGGTGGACCCGTCGGCCGGCGGGCCGGGGGGCGGGCAGCGCGAAGGCGCCCACCCGGTCGTGCCGGGTGGGCGCCTTCGTCGGATCGGTGCGGTGCGGCGGGGTTACTCCTTCTCGGCCCCGGCCTGCTGCAGCGCGGCCTCACCCTGGATGCGGGCGACCTTGCCGCGGACCAGGAACCAGCCGCCGACCAGCGCCGCCACGATCAGCGGCAGGCACATGACGGTGGTGCGGCTCGCGCCCTCGTCGGAGGCCATGATGCCCAGCACGCCGGCCAGGAAGACCAGGGTGACGATCTGGGTGTACGGGGCCCAGGGCAGCTTGTAGCCGGGGCGGGTGACCCGGCCGTCCTGCGAGCGCTTCCAGAAGAGCAGGGAGCAGACCATGATCATGCCCCAGGTGCCGATGATGCCGATCGCGGCGAAGTTCAGCACGATCTCGAAGGCGTCCGCCGGGACGACGAAGTTCAGACCGACACCGAGGACGCAGAAGAACGCGGTGAGCAGGATGCCGCCGTAGGGGACCTGGCCCTTGTTCATCAGGCCGGTGAACTTCGGCGCGGAGCCGGACATGGCCATCGAGCGCAGGATGCGGCCGGTGGAGTACAGACCCGAGTTCAGGCTGGACAGCGCCGCGGTGAGGACGACGAGGTTCATCACGCCGGCCGCGTACGGCACGCCGATCTTCGACAGGACGGTGACGAACGGGCTCTCGCCGGCGACGTACTCGGTGAACGGCAGCAGCAGCGCCAGCAGGATGACCGAGCCGACGTAGAAGAGGCCCACACGCCACATGATCGAGTTGATCGCCTTCGGCATGATCTTCTCGGGGTTCTTGGTCTCACCCGCGGCGACGCCGCACAGCTCGACCGAGGCGTAGGCGAAGACGACACCCTGGATGACCATCAGCATCGGCACCACACCGGTGGGGAAGATGCCGCCGTGGTCCATGATGTTGGCCAGGCCCGGGGTGTTGTCACCGATCTTGTGCTGGCTGGCCAGCAGGAAGATGCCGACGACCATGAAGATGGTGATGGCGGCGACCTTGATGATCGCGAACCAGAACTCCATCTCACCGAAGTACTTCACCGAGATCAGGTTCACGGTGAGGACGACGGCGAGGGCGATCAGGGCGAGCACCCACTGAGGGATGTCGCTGAACATGCCCCAGTAGTGGGTGTAGGTGGCGACGGCCGTGATGTCCGCGATGCCGGTCGTGGCCCAGTTCAGGAAGTAGAGCCAGCCGGCGGCGAAGGCACCCTTCTCCCCCATGAACTCACGGGCGTACGAGACGAACGCGCCGGAGGAGGGGCGGTAGAGCACCAGCTCGCCGAGCGCACGGACGACGAAGAAGGCGAAGAGCCCGCAGACCGCGTACGCGATGAAGAGGGACGGGCCGGCGTTGTGGAGACGGCCACCGGCGCCGAGGAACAGACCGGTACCGATGGCACCGCCGATCGCGATCATGTTCACGTGGCGGGACTTGAGGTCCTTGCTGTAGCCGGCGTCACCGGCGTCGACGTGCGTGGACGTCGATGCCGGGGCGGAGACGCCGGTCTCGGTGTCGGCCGCAGTAAGGGTGCGGTCACTCATGTGTGTCTTCGCCTTCTTTGGAGGGGGTGCAGGACCGGGCCTTCTGTCGGTGGTGCCAGATGGCTTCCTGCGCGCGCGGCGGACGGGTCACGGCATGCGTGATCGTCACCCGCGGGCGCGGGAGGCCGTTCGACGTGGGCCCGGTACCCGGGACCGGCTGGCGACGCCTGCTCCCGGGCGGGTTTCGGGGGAATGTGGATTCAGCTGGGACGGGCGTGCCCCGTTTCCCCCGGGGACGGTCTTGGGGGAGGCCAGGCCCCGAAGCCTGGCCGACCGGGGAAGGGGCGGGGTGCGGGTCAGCTCCTGGGAGCTAAGCGCGGTCGCCGGTCGGTTGAGTCCATGCCGTGAATGGTGTGAGGCGCGTAAGGGCGGCGTCAAGAGTTCACGGGGATTTGACTTTGCCCTGCGTACGCGCTGATACGCGCTGGTCAGGGGCTCGGGGGGAGGTCGGGTCTTACCCGGTTCATCCTGCACACGGGCCGACTCCCCAGTGACCACGGGGCCGTCGGCACCTGGCGCGCCGGAGAGCGGGTAACGAGCGGTAACCACCCCTCTGACCTGGGGTGACATAGACCACAGCGGGCTTCGTCGGGGCCTGAAGGGGCCCCCGCGGAGATCAACTTTCGGGGGGTGGGGAGAGCACCGTGCCCCCGCTCCTCCCGGCGCCGGTCAGGGCGTCGGGAGGAGCGGGGGCACGAGGAGGCGGTCAGGCGGTGCGGGAGGTGCTCACTTCACGGCGGAGCGCTTCTGCCACTGCTCCCAGCTCTCCTGCCAGACCTCCAGACCATTGCCGACGTCGGTCTTCTTGGTGCTGGTGGTGTTCTTGACCTCGACGGTGGAGCCGATCAGCAGGAAGTCGTAGACCTTCTTGGCGTCGCTCGTGGTCATGCCGAAGCAGCCGTGGCTGTTGTTCTCCACGCCGATGGAGTTGTTCCAGGGCGCCGAGTGCAGGAAGGTGCCGGACGCGGTGAGGTGGGTGACCCACTTCGAGGCCAGCATCCACTCGTTGCCGTGGCCGATGGTGGCCGAGTCCATGACCTCGTCCGCGTTCTTGCTGCGCACCGTGTGGATGCCGCCGCGGGTGGGGTCGACGGGCGAGCCCGCGGAGCCCTTGATGGTGCCGACGGGCTTGCCGTTCTCGTACATGGTCAGGGCGTGGGCCGGCACGTCGATGACGGCCTTGCGGTCGGCGCCTATGGAGAAGCCGAAGTCGTAGTTGCGCGCGAACCAGCCGCCCTCGCCGGAGTCGATGCCGGTCAGGTTGCCGTTGACGGAGACCTTGGTCCCGGTGGGCCACGGGTCCTTCGGCCGCCAGTCGATGCGGTCCTGGCCGGAGTAGTCGGTCACCCAGCCCCAGGCGCCCTCCACCTTCGGCTCGGTGGTGACCTTGAGGGCCTTCTCTATCTCCGCGCGCTTGCCCTTGTCGACCTTGTGGTCGAAGAGGATCGAGACCGGCATGCCCGTGCCGACGGTCTGGCCGTTGCCGGGCTGGTTGGTGAGCTTGTTGACCTTCGGGGCCTGCTGGGTGGTGAAGGTGGCCGAGGAGGACGACTCCTTACCCTTGCCGTCCTTGCCGCCCTTCGCGGTGGAGCGGACGGTGTAGGTCGTCTTCGGCCCCACCTTGGTGTCCGAGGTCCAGGACGAACCGTCGGCGGCCAGCTGGCCGGTGACCTTCTGTCCCTTGTCGTCCTTCACCTCCACACCGGTGAGCCGCCCGCCGTCGGCCTTGACGGATATCGGCGAGCCCAGCGCGACCTCCTTGCCGTCGGCGGGAGTGACGGTGACGCGGGCCTCCGCGCCCGCATCGGCGCCGCCGGAGCCCCCCGAGCAGGCGGTGAGGACGAAGGAACCCATGAGGGCGGATGCCAACAGGACGGAGCGACGGCCCGATCCGACGTGCACGTGAGTCGACCTTTCTTGCAGTGACGAAACGTCGCGGCGGGTCACAGCCTCCGCCGCCGGTACGGCCCGGCGACGCCCCCCACCACACCACTACAGATGATCTGCACGCTTGTACGGTTGCACGGAGAAAGAAGCATTTGTACTGCCGAAAGGCCCTTGGGGCCGACATCCGTGCCCGTGGAGGCGGGTCAGCCGGTCCGGCGGCGGCCCGCGGGCCACCAGTTGGCGCGGCCGGCCAGCGACATGACCGCGGGGACCAGCAGGGCGCGCACCAGCGTGCAGTCGAGGGCGACGGCGACCGCGAGGCCGAACCCGATGAGCTGCAGCAGCACGAGGTCGCAGGCGGCGAGCGAGGCCATGACGACGGCGAAGACCAGGGCGGCGGAGGTGAACAGCCGTCCGGTGCGCTGCAGGCCCACGGCGACGGCGACCGTGGTGGGCGTGCCCCGGCGGTGCTCCTCCAGGATGCGGGAGAGGAGGAAGACCTCGTAGTCCATGGAAAGCCCGAAGGCCGTGCAGAACATGACGGCGGGAATGACGACGTCGGTGGTGGCGGGGCTGTTCACGGTCCCGAGCAGCGCCTCCGGACGGCCCTGCTGGAAGACGGCGACGATGATGCCGAAGGTCGCCGCCAGGCTCAACGCGTTGAGGACGACGGCCTTGACGGGCACGAGGAGGCTACGCGTGTAGGCGAACATCAGCAGGAGCGTGGCGAGGACGGTGAGCACCATGGCGAGGGGCAGCCGGTCGCTCAGGGCCTTCTCGGTGTCCGTCAGCCGGGCTCCGGGACCTCCGACGAGGGCCGCCGCGGTGGGGGCGGGCTCCTCGCGCAGCCGCTCGGTGAGCTGCCGTCCGTCCGGTGAGAGGGGGGAGTCGGTGGTGGGCGTGACGCTCAGCCAGGTGCCGGCGGGGCCGGTGAAGCCGGCCGCCCAGGGACCGGCGGCGGCCGTGCGCCGTCCGCCGCGGTAGATGCCGGTGGCGGTCTGCACCTGGCGCACGCCCGGCAGCCGGGACAGCCGGGCCGCGTAGGTGTGGACCGCGGAGGAGGAGACGGGGTGGGGGGCCGGGCCGGGCAGGGCGCGGGGCGCCACGGCCGGTACGGGGGGCGCGACGTGGACGTCGGGAAGGACGACGGTCGCCGCGCTGCCGCTCTCGGCGGCGAAGTCGGTGCGCAGGCGTTGCGATGCCTGGGCCACCGGTGAGGAGGACGGCAGGATGCGGTCGTCGTACATGCCGAACCGCGCACCGGCGCCCGGGGCGGCCAGCAGGCCCAGCAGGAGCAGCGTGCCGAGCGTGACGAGCACGGGCCGCCGCGTCACCCAGACCGCCAGCCGGTACCAGCGGCCCTCGCTCACCGGCCGGTCGGCGCGGGTGCGCCAGCGGGCGAAGAGGTCCCAGGAATTGACGCGCTTGCCCAGGAGCGCCAGGAGCACGGGCAGGACGAGCAGCGCCCCGGCGGCCGAGCACAGGGCGACGGCGGCGCCGCCGGCGGCGAGGGAACGGGTCAGCGTCAGCGGGAAGACCATGAGCGTGCCCAGGACCGCGGCGATGGTCGTCGCGGAGAAGGCGACGGCCCGGCCGGCGGTGCGCACCGCGCACTCGACCGCCTCGACGGTCCGGGTGCCGCGGCCGACCTCCTCGCGGAAGCGGCTGACCAGGAGCAGGCTGTAGTCGACGGCCAGTCCGAAGCCCAGCGCGGAGGCGATGTTCAGGACGAACACGGAGACGGTCATCGTCTCGCTCAGCAGGCGCAGCAGTGCGGTGGTGGTGAGGACCGCGAAGGCGCCGACGGCGACGGGCAGGAGGGCGGCGACGAGGCTGCCGAAGGCCCACAGGAGGATCAGCAGGACGAGCGGGGCGACGATGACCTCGGCGACCATCGCTCCGTCGGTGCTCAGGCGTTCCATTTCCGAGAAGAGCGCGGCTTCGCCCGCGACCGACACGGCGAGCGCTCCGCTCCGTTGCGTCTCGCGGGAGGCGATGTCCTTGCCGGCCGCCAGGACGTCCTTCTCCTCGCCGCTGAAGCGGACCGCGACGAGGGCGCTGCGACCGTCGCGGCTGCGCAGGTGCGGGGTGCGGTGCGGCCAGTAGCCGTGCACCCAGGCGGTGCGCGGGTCGGCGGAGAGACGGCTGGTCAGTTCCCGGCCCGCCTGCCGTGCCCGGGGGGAGTCGACGGGCTCCTTGGCGGTGGCGAGCAGCACCAGGTGCGGCTGTCCGGCGCCGAAGCGGTCGGCGAGGAAGGCGTCGGCCCGGGTGGACTGCGCGTCGGCCGGGGTCCAGCCGCCGGGGGCCAGGCGCTCCCCCACCCCGTACGCGCCCACTGCGGCGGCCGTGGCCACCAGGCACAGGACCAGGAGGGAGACGACGGCGCGGCGGGACGTTCCGTAGACCGCTGTTGCCCAGAACCTTCGGCGGGGCTGATGGAGGAGCATCACATGGCGTCCTTCGCAGGGTCGGGCCGGGCCACGCGCATCCATAGAATAGGACTAAGGGTAAAAATGCCAGTATTGAGCGTGATATCCGGCGCGGCGGCCGTGACGACCCGGTCCGGGCGGACCGTTGGGGCAGGTGAGTGAGCGTCCGGAACTTCCCCGGCGGCCCCGAGTTACCCAGGTGACTTCCCTGCAGAAGACATCACCCAGCGAAAGGCCGGGACGTGCTCAAGAAGGTTTTTGCGACGGCTGCCCTCACGGCGTCCGCGGTGGGGTGCATCGCCTCTCCCGCGGCGGCGAGCGTCAATGACGAGCGGAACACCGCCAACGGCAACGACGCCCTCACCTCGTACGGCCGGACGGAGACGGGCGGCACGGAAAGCCCGCAGCTGAGCGCCCTTCAGGGCTCGCTCGACAAGCTGTGCATCGGCGTCGGCAAGGCGGGCGTACAGGCACTGCTGCTGGCCAACATCGGCCTGCAGGACATCCCGGTCCTCACCTCGCAGCAGCAGCAACAGTGCACCGACAACTCCACGATCAACGACGGTGACGACCCGCTGAGCCACCTGCTCGACGAGATCGCGGTCGCCTCCGGGAACGGCTCCGGGAACACAGACGGCCCCCACTGAGCCGGCACCGGCCCGACGCGGCCCGTCGGTCACGAGCAGGGCTCAGTCGTGCTCGTCGGCGAAGCGGCGGGCCAGTTCGGTCCGCGAGCGCAGGCCGAGCTTGCGGTAGACCTGGGTCAGGTGCATCTCCACCGTCTTGGTGCTCAGGAACAGGGCCGCGGCCGCCTCCCGGTTGGTGGCGCCGCCCGACACGGCGAGCGCCACCTGCATCTCCTGCGGGGTCAGCGGCTGCTCCGGCCGCCCGGCCGCGGGCAGGTGCTTGAGACCCGTGGCCCGCAGCTCGGCCAGCGCGCGCCCGGCCCACAGCCGGGCGCCCATCGCCTCCAGACCCGCGTGTGCCGCCCGCAACCGGGCGCGGGCCGCGGTGCGCCCGCCCTGCCGGCGCAGCCGCTGCCCCCACGACAGCTGGGTGCGGGCGGCCTCCAGGCGCAGCCCGGCGCCGGTGTAACCGGCCACCGCCCGGCCGAACAGCTCCTCGGCCTCGTCGCCGTCGGCCGTCGTCAGGGCCCGCAGCCGGGCCAGCCCCGCGGCCTGGCCCGGCAGTGCGGCCGCGATGTCCCCCGCCAGGGTGCGCTCCAGGGCCGCGGCCAGGGCGTGGGGCAGGCGGTGCCCGCCGCGGACGTGTGCCTCGGCGACGTCCATGGCGCCCGGCCAGGTCAGCAGGAGGGCGGAGGAGCACACGCGGAAGTAGCCGACGTCCGCCGTGTGGGCCAGGGCGGCCTCCGTGTGCCCCAGCGCGAACTCCAGGGCCGCGAGCGCCTCGTCGATGTACCGGGCCGAGGTGGTGCCCAGTTGCTCGCCGAGCCGCCGGGCCTCGGCGGCCCGCTGCCGGCAGTCGTCCTCCTCGCCGCGGACGGCCTGCACGTACGCCAGGACCGCCGTGCCCCGGTAGTGCCACAGCGGGTTCCCGGTCTCGCGGCCCAGCCGCGCCGACTCCGAGGCCGCCGCGAAGGCGGCGTTCAGCTGCCCCGAGCCCGCCTCGGCCACGGCGGCGATGTGCAGGGCGTAGGGCAGCATGCCGAGCTCGGCGTCGGCGCGCAGCCCCTCCACGAGCGGGTCGAGGATCCGCTTCGCGGCCGTTGGCATGCCCACGCGGACGAGCTCGTGGGCGGCGTGCACGGCGTGCTGGCCGTCCAGGCCGTGCCCGCGGACCAGCTCCGGGACGTCCACGGCCGCCTGCAGCAGGTGCGCGCCCCGCTCCGGGTCGCCGCAGGCGAGCACGCTGACACCGGCCAGGAGGTGGGCGAGCCCGGTCAGGGCCCGGTCGGTGGAGCCCCATGCCGCGGCGGCCGTGGCGAGTTCGGCGGCGACGGGGAAGTCGTTGCCGACGTAGGCGGCGAGCACGGCGTCGAGCTGGCGCCGTACCGCCACCTCCACCGCCGTCGCGCGATGGCGGGCGGCGGAGTCGGCCAGGCGCCGCACCGCGTGCCCGGGGTGGCCGAGGAAGAGCTCTATGCCGCCGAGGACGTACTGCGCCTCCGCCGCCCAGTCGCCGTCCGTCTCGTCGGCGGTCGCCTCGGCCACGAGGTCGCGGGCGCGGTGGAACTGTCCGGCGAACCAGGCGGCGGCCGCCGCCTGGAAGCGGCAGCGGCCGTACCGCTCGCGGTCGGCGGTGAGGCGGGCGGCACGCTCGTAGCTGACCGACGCGATGCGATAGGCACGCTTGTCCCGCATGCGGTCGGCCATCCGCTCCAGCTCCGCGGCGGCCTCCTCGTTGCGGCCGACGACCGACGCGGACAGGTGCCAGGCCCGGCGGTCGGCGTGGGCGGGCCCGGTCAGGACGCGGGCGAGGGCCCCGTGGGCGGCCCGCACCCGGGCCGGGCCGGCCACTTCGACGACGGCCGAGCGGACCAGCGGATGGGCGAAGGCGACCCGACCGCCGTCGAGGGTCACCAGCCCGCCGTCGTCCAGCTCGGTCACCGCCTCGGGCGGCAGGCCCAGCTCGCGGGCCGCGGCGGCCACGGTGTCCACGTCGGTGTCGGTCAGCGCGGCGAGCAGCAGCGCCGAGCGCCGGCCGGGACGCAGGTCCGCCAGCCGGGGCGCGAACAGCGCCGTGGTGGCGCGCCCGACGGGGAGCGGTACGGGCAGCGCGGCCCGGCCGGTCAGGTGGTCGGGGCCCAGCAGGCGGGCGAGCTCGATGAGCGCCAGGGGGTTGCCGCCGGTGTCCCGCGCCAGCCGTTCGGCCACGTCGTCGGCGACGGTGCCCCCGTGGGCCGTCAGGAGCTCGGTGGCGGCGGCCGTGTCGAGCCCGGCGAGGTGGAGGGTCTCCCACTCCGGGGGCGGTACGCGGGTGCCGATGAGGACGGCGATGCCCTCGCGGTCGAGCCTGCGGGCGGCGAAGAGGACGGCCTCGGCCGACGCCTCGTCCATCCGGTGGAAGTCGTCGAGCGCCAGCAGCATCGGCTGCCCCTCGGCGGCCGCGGTCAGCAGGCCGAGGGTGGCGGCGGCCACGGCGAAGCGGTCGCCGCCCACCGGCGGCCCCAGCGCGAGGGCGCCCCTCAGGGCTGCCGCCTGCACCGGCGGCAGCCGCCCGATCTCGTGCTCCCAGGGGCGCAGCAGCGCGGAGAGCCCGGCGAAGGGCAGGCCCTGTTCGGTCTCGGCCGCCCTGACCTGACGGACCTGCAGGCCGTGGGCGGTGCGCACGGCGTGGTCCACCAACGCGCTCTTGCCGACGCCCGGTTCGCCACCGAGCACCAGGACGCCGCTGCGCAGGCCGCGGGCCGCGTCCAGCAGCCGGCCCAGCCGTTCGCACTCGGGCTCCCTCCCCCACAGCACGTCACCGAGGCTAACGGAGCCGCCGGCCCCCGGCGAGGGCGTTCCACGGGAAAGCGCACCCCTGCGGGGTGGCGGGCGGTGCGTCAGCCGACGAGGCCGTCGGCCGCGGCGACGTCGTGCAGCGCCTCCAGCACATGGTCGATGTCCCGGGGCCGCAGGGTGGCGGTGACCGTCAGCCGCAGCCGGGCGCAGCGGGCGAGGACGGCGGGGTGCCGCGGTGGGACGACGTCCACGCCCCGTGCGCGCAGGCCCCGGGCCAGGCGCAGGGCGGTGGCGGCGTCACCGGCGGGCACCGTGACGACGGGGGCGGGGGTGTCGGTGACGTCGAAGCCGAGGGCGCGCAGCCCGGTGCGGAGCCGTGCGACGTTCTCCCGCAGCCGCAGGGGCCGCCACAGCTCGCGCTGCAGCAGGTCCAGGGCCGCGAGTGCACCGGCCGCCGCGACGGGGGTCAGGCCCGTGCCGAAGGCAGAGGGGTGTGCGGTGCCGTGCAGCCGGCCGACGACGTCGCGCCGGCCCGCGACGAACCCGCCGGTTCCGCCGAGGGCGGTGGCGAACGTACCCGTGAGCAGGTCCGGGACGATGCCGGCACCCGCACAGGCGCCGCGGCCCCCCGGCCCGAGGACACCGAGCCCGTGGGCCTCGCCGACGACGGTCATCGCGTCGTGGCGGCGGGCCAGTGCGGCGATCGCGGCCAGCGGGGCCGGTTCGCCGTCGGCCGCGTAGAGGCCGTCGACGGCGATGAACCGCTTCTCCGCCGAGGCGTGGCGCTCCAGGAGGTACTCCAGCTTGGCCGTGCTGTTGTGGGAGAAGATCCTGATGCGGCCCTCCGCCAGCCGGCAGCCGTCGATGACGCCCTGGTGGCTGTACTGGTCGGCGGCCACGACCGTGGCGGAGTCGCACAGCGCGGGCAGCGCGCCGAGGCAGGCGAGGTAGCCGGAGCCGAAGGTCAGTGCCGCCTCGGCACCCAGCCAGCGGGCGAGCCGCTCCTCCAGCCGGCGGTGCGGCGGCCGGGGGCCGGCGGCGCGGGCGGCGGAGCCGAAGCGGTCCAGGGCCGCGCGCATCGCCCGGGTGATCTCCGGGTGTCCGGCGAGCCCGAGGTAGTCGCCGGTGTTCATCACCAGCACCGTGGTCTTTCCGTACGGCTGCGACGTCATGCCCCCAGGCTGCCGGTCGCCGGGCCGGCGGCACTACGGGAGGAACCCTGGGGCTCCCGGCGCCCCGCGCACCCGGCGCCCGGGGCGGGTACGGCCCGGGGCGCTACTCGGGGGTGATGCGGGGCATGTCGCCCTTCGTCGTCGCCAGGTCGATGACGGAGAACGCGGCCTCCTGCGAGTCGGTCAGCGCCGCGAACCGGCCGAACGGGCTGTCCATCGGCCCGAACCGCAGCGTGCCGCCGCGCTCGGTCGCCCTCGCCACGGCGGCGTCGCAGTCGTCGACGCCGAAGTACACGTTGACGTAGGGCGGAATGTCGTCGGGGAACTCGTCGGTCATGGCCATCCGGCCCAGGGCGGTGTCGTCACCCAGGCCGAAGAGCTTGAAGTCGACGGCGTCGTCCTCCATCCGCCTGACCGTGTACGGGAAGACCGCGGGGAAGAAGGCGTCGGCCTTCGCCGGGTGGCGGGTGAAGACCTCGGCCCAGCAGTAGGCCCCCGGCACGCCGCGCAGCTCGAAGCCCTCGTGCCTGCCGGCCTGCCAGGCGCCGAAGGCCACGCCGCCCGGGTCCCTCGCGAGCAGCATCGACCCGAAGTCCCCGACCTGCATGGGTTCCATGAGGAGCGTGCCGCCGTTGTCGCGGATCGCGCCCGCGGTGGCGGTGACGTCCGGCGAGGCGAGGTACAGGCACCAGGCCGAACGGGTCTCGCCCTCCTGCCCGGGCATCGGAGGGACGATGGCCGCCACCGCCTTGCCGTCGCAGTACGCCTGCGTGTAGTTGCCGTACTCCGAGGCGCTCTCGCCGAACGTCCAGCCCAGCACGGCACCGTAGAAGCGCTTGGCGTCCTCCAGGTCGGTGAACATCGCGTCGGCCCAGCACGGCATGCCTTCCGGTTGCACGGGCATGGCTCCGGCCCCTTCCACTCGACAGGTTGGTCCGGTTTTCACGCTAGTCACCCGTCCACCGGACCGCGAGGCGGGCGCCGGAGGCAACCATCGCCGAACATGCGGCCGGGTCGCCGTTTCTCCTTGCCCCGTACGGGCGACATGGCGCTTGGCGGGACACGGGCGGGGCAAGCGTGATATGTCAAAACCGATGACCGGATAAGAGGTACTTCATGCGCCGTGCCGCCGTCATGACCCTCGGAACCGCCGCAGTGCTCGGTTTGCTCAACACCCCGGCCAGGAACCGTTGCCGGCCGGTCCCCCTTCCGCCCCGTCGGCGGGAGGGGGACCGCTGCTCCGAGCAGGGACCGACGGCGGTCAGCGACCGCTGTCGTGGTGAATGAGCGTGCGGACCATCCGGCACGTGGTGTCGGACGGGCGGTGCACCCCGATCTGGGAGGCCACCAGGCGTATCCGGCGGTTCGTGGCCGTCCGGGGACGGTTGACGCCGGAGTGGAGCAGGGCGATCGCCAGGCGCATGGCCTTCAGCCGGCGGTTGTGCGACTCGTACCAGTCGCGCGTGCGTCCCGCCGGCAGGCGCTTCTTCGGCAAGGTCGGAAGGCTCGGCAGGTCGGGAAGGGGGCAGGGTGTTGCGGCTACGGCCATCGGCATCCTCCTGACGCGGTCCTGCACTGTTTCAACTCCCCCCATTTTACTGCGGGGCACTGACAACGGCCCTGGTCAGACGCCACCTCCAGGGGCTCGCGATACGGTGGGGGCCATGGAGATCTGGATCAATCCGGCCTGCTCGAAGTGCCGCAGCGCCATCAGCCTGCTCGACGCGGAAGGCGCCGACTACACCGTCCGCCGCTACCTGGAGGACGTCCCCGGCGCCGACGAGATCCGCGCCGTGCTCGACCGGCTCGGGCTGGAGCCCTGGGACATCACCCGGACCCAGGAGGCGGTGGCGAAGGAGCTGGGGCTGAAGGACTGGCCGCGCGATGCGGGCGCCCGCGAGCGGTGGATCGGCGCTCTCTCGGAGCACCCGAAGCTGATCCAGCGGCCGATCATCACCGCGGACGACGGCTCGGCCGTGGTGGGCCGTACGGACGAGGCGGTCCGGGAGGCCCTCTCCCGCTCCGCAGGCTGACCCGGCCCGCGCCCCGCGCCCGCCGGCGGCGGGTGCGGGGCGTCGGGGGTCAGGACCGGTGGGCGCCGTCGCGGGGCACTCCGGCACCGCGGTCGTTCTGCAGCTCCCACAGCTCCCGGAAGAGCCCCGGGGCCCGGACGAGTTCGGGGAAGCTGCCCTGCTGGATGACGCGGCCGTGGTCGAGGACGACGATGCGGTCGGCGACGGCCACGTTGGCCAGGCGGTGGGTGACGAGGACGACGGCCCGGTCCTGGGCGACCTTGCGCAGCCCGGTGAAGATGCGGTGCTCCGCGCGGGCGTCGAGGGCGCTGGTGGGTTCGTCCATGACGAGGAGTCCGGCCGGCCGGTGGAAGGCGCGGGCGATGGCGACGCGCTGCCACTGCCCGCCGGAGAGCTCCACTCCGCCGAACCACTCGCGGGCCAGCAGGGTGTCCAGGCCGCTGCGCAGGTCCTTGATCACCTCGTCCGCGCCCGAGTGGCCGGCGGCCCGCAGGACGGCGGCGTCCCCGCCGTGCGGCTGACCGAGCGTGATGTTCTCGCGGACGGTCATGGGCCAGTGCGCGTAGTCCTGCGGGACGACGGCGGTATGGGTCCACAACGCCTGCGGGTCGAGGTCGGCGGTGTGCACGCCGTCCCAGCTCACGCTGCCTTCCGTGGGCAGGTACAGGCCCGACAGCAGCTTGCTGAGCGTGGTCTTGCCCGAGCCGTTCTCGCCGACCAGCGCCAGGACCTCGCCGCGGCGCACTTCGAGACTGACCTTCTCCAGCGCCGGGCGGTCCGCGCCGGGGTAGCGGTAGGTGAGGCCCTCCGCCGTGACGGACAGTGGGGCGGGCGGGCTCTTCGTGCCCCGCGCCATGCGGTGGCCGCCGGCCTTGTCGATGAACTCGGCCCAGTCGTCGAGGTACAGGCCCGTGCGGAAGAGGCGCGAGCCGTAGGCGACGACACCGCGCAGGGACGAACCGACCGTGCGCAGCGCGAAGACCGCCGTGCCCGCCGAGGCGACGGACACGTGGCCGGTGGCCAGCAGCAGCACGAGGGCCGTCCACACCAGGGCGGAGGCCAGCCCGCCGGCCACCGCGCCGAGCAGTGCGTAGCGGGCGCCCCGGTGCACGGCCTTGTCGGTGGCGATGTCGATGCGGTGGCCGATCGCCCGGTAGCGGTCGAGGAGGAAGTCGGCCATGGTGCAGGAGCGGAGCTGGTCGGCGGGGGCCTTGTCGGTCATGTGCCAGCGCAGCAGACCCAGGACGCGGCGTTCGCCGCTCAGGGCGCGGGAGGTCGTGTAGTGGATGCGTGCGCCCTGCACGCTGGCGATGCCCTGCGGGAAGGTGGCCAGCAGCAACAGGGGCAGCAGGACGGGGTGCAGCAGCGTCGCCACGCCGGCCGCGGCGATCAGTGAGGCGAGGCAGGCCATGAGGTCCTGCGATTCGATGAGCAGGTCCTGGGCGACGTCCGCGCCCCGGTCCGCCGCCTCCCGCATGTCGTTGAAGCCGGGGTTGTCGTAGGCCACGAGCTCCGTGTGGATCGCGGCGTCGAGCATCTGCATCTCCGCCTCGCGGGAGATGCGGGGGGCCAGGCGGCTGGAGATGTTGTGGATGACGATGCCGAGGAGGGCGCGGGCCCCGGCGGCCCCGGCCAGCAGGACGAGCGAGGGCAGCGCCTCCCAGAGGCGGTCCTGGATGTGGCCGGAGGTGATGAGGGCGGTGATGGTGCGGGTGGTGGCGAGCAGTCCGAACGCCTCGAAGGCCGCGGACAGCACCTGGCACGTCAGGAGCAGGACCACCGCGCGCCGGTCCACCCGCCAGCCCAGGGAGAGCGCCTTGCGGACGAGCTGGGGCAGGCGGCGCCCCATGGAGCGTGCGGTGAGGGGGTTCTTCTCGAAGACGGTCAACGTGGCGGAGCGATACCGTAATTCTTCCTGGGGCGGGACCATGGCCTCGGCTGACAACTCGCCTCCCGTGGTGGGGGTGGGCGCTCCGGTGCTGAGTGTGCGCTTGCACCATGCCGCACCGACGTCGTGGCCGGGTGGCGAACGGCCCGATTCCACCCGAAGGTGGGTCCAGGAGGACACGGCATGCAGAAGATCACGACGTTTCTCTGGTTCGACGACCAGGCCGAGGAGGCCGCCGGCTTCTACACGTCCGTCTTCGACGACTCCCGCGTCGTGGAGGTCCAGCGGTACGGCGAGGCGGGGCCGGGGGAAGCGGGCACGGTCATGGTGGTCACCTTCGAGCTCGCGGGGCAGCGGTTCATCGCGCTCAACGGCGGCCCGCAGTTCACGTTCAACGAGGCCGTCTCGCTGAGTGTGGACTGTGCGACGCAGGAGGAGGTCGACGAGCTCTGGGCGAAGCTGGGCGACGGCGGGGAGGAGGGTGCGTGCGGCTGGCTGAAGGACAGGTTCGGGCTGTGGTGGCAGATCGTGCCGAGGACGCTGACCGAGCTGCTGGGTGACCCCGACCCGGTCCGGTCGAACCGGGTGATGCGGGCCATGCTCGGGATGAAGAAGATCGACGTCCAGGAGCTGGTGGACGCCGCCGAGGGGTGAGTGCGCACGCGCCCGCGCCCGGCGGGTGCCGGCCGCGCCGTGGAACGGTGCGGCCGGCACCCTTGCGGGGCCAGGAGGGGCGAGTGGCGGTGCCGCGGCGCTACCAGGCGTCCGCCGGGTCCGTGTGCCAGGGGCCCCGGGTCCAGCCCGTGGTGTCGTAGTCGGCCATGCAGGTGTGCACGAACTCCTCGTACGCGGCGACGGCGCCGCGTCCGGTCGCCCACTTCAGCGCGTCGAGGCGCACCTGCTCGCCGTTGCCCGAGTAGTTGCGCTCGTACAGCTCGTGCCGTCCGCCGAACTCGGTGCCGATCGCGTCCCAGATGAGCTTGAACAGCTTGATCCGGTCCTGGGCGGTGGTGTCCGAGCCCCGGTAGAAGCGGTCGATGAGCGGGCGCAGGTCGGGGTGGTCGAGGTCGCGGGCGCTGGAGGGGACCACGAGCGGCGAGCCGCCGAGGGTGGTCTCGAAGATCTCGTGCACCCGGTCCCAGACCTGCGCGTTGTACATGCGCATGGCCGAGGCGTACTCCAGCTTGGGCAGGGCGATGCCGTCGGTGCCCGGCTCGGGGTCCATCGCCATGGCGGTGGTCAGGCCCCAGACCATGTTGCGCATCGTCACCAGCTCGCCCACGGCGGCCTGGACGCCGCGGAAGGCGTCGGTGCCGTTCGCCTTGGTGCCGAGCGACAGCAGGCCGGCCATCATCTCCAGCTTGACGCTCAGGCGCACGCCGGACTGGAAGTTGTAGAGGTTGGCGAAGCCGGACCTGGCGTAGAAGCCGGTGGAGCGCTCGATGTCGCGGTGGACGAGGACGTCCTCCCAGGGGATCAGCGCCCGGTCCAGCACCAGCACGGCGTCGTTCTCGTCGAAGCGGCTGGAGAGGGGCGCGTCGAAGGGGGCCCGGTCCCGTCGTGCGTAGGGGGTGCGGCAGATCAGCTTCACGCCGGGGTTGTCCATGCGGGCGAAGAAGACCACGGCGAAGTCCTCGCCCCGGCCCGGGGTGAGGGCCGCGGAGGCGACGGGCGCGACGAAGCTGGCGTTGGTGATCGCCGAGCCGGTGGCGAGCATCTTGGCGCCGGAGACGACGATGCCCTCGTCGGTCTCCTTCTCGACGTGCACGAAGACGTCGCGCATGTCGTGGACGGCCTGTTTGCGGTCGGTCGGCGGGTTGATGATCACGTGGTTGAGGTAGAGGCCCCGGCCGGCGAACTCCTGGTACCAGCGGGTCGCGTTGGGTGCGAACTCGCCGTAGAAGTCCGCGTTGGCCGCCAGTCCCGACATGAAGGCGGCCTTGTAGTCGGGGGTGCGGCCGAGGAATCCGTACCCCATCCTCGACCAGGTGGCGATCGCCTCGCGCGCCGCCAGCAGCTCCCCGGCCGAGCGGCTGGGCTTGAAGAAGCGGTGCGTGCGCAGGCCGAAGTCGTCGGTGGCGGTGAGCACGTCCCGGGTCGCGGGCGCGTGCAGGGCGTCGTAGAGCCGTGCGACGGACAGGGCGGAGTTGGCGAAGGCGGGGTGGGCGGTGACGTCCTTGACGCGCTCGCCGTCGACGTACACCGCGCGTCCGTCGCGCAGGCTCTCCAGGTACTCCTCGCCGGTCATCAGCGACCGGGGGGCGGTGTGCCCGCTCATCGGACCAGCGCCGGGTTGGTCAGCGGCGGCGTGCCGAGCACGTGGACGCGGCGCAGGTGGCGCGGCGAGCGGCTGGCGAACGCCTCCCGTCCGTGCAGCAGCGTGTAGTTGTCGGCGACCACCACGTCGCCCGTCCGCCACTCGTGCGCGTAGAGGTGGCGGGGGTCGTGCAGCGCCTCCTGGAGGGTGGCGTGGAACTCGGCCAGCCGCTCCTCGGGCACGCCGGTGAACTCCAGGTCGGGGTGGTTGAGGAACTCCTCGCCCGGCGGCACCGGCTCGTTGTAGCGGATGACCGGGAAGCCGTCGGGGTGGGTGGTCACCACGGGGGAGACGCTCTCGCCGGCGTAGACCTGCGAGACCTCGCGCCGGTAGCGGCCGGTGACCTGCTCCCACAGGGCGCGCCGGTCGGCGTCGGCCTCCCGCAGCACGGCCTCGGTCTGGGTGAAGGTGGTCCGGCCGCCGTTGCCCTCGCCGGGGGCGCTGACGCAGTGGAAGACCTGGAACTCGGGGACCTGCTCGCGGTACATGCCGTCCCAGTGCAGCGGCACGTAGCGGTGGTCGAAGATGTGGTCGTCGGGGTCGTCGTGCTCGACGAGCTCCAGGACGGCCCCGTACGGCCACATGCCGATCTCGCCCCAGCGGGCGCTGTAGTCCGTCAGCTCCTCGGGCCCGGCGGGGCCGGCGAAGCCGCGCAGCAGCAGGAGGTGGTGCTCGCGCACGAGCTCGCGCAGGCGGGGTATGGGCAGGTCGGTGACCGGCGCGCCGGGGTGGGCGGCGTCGACGCGGACGCCGAACGGTTCCATCGCGGTGAGGGGGTGGCCGGCCAGGTGGGTGGTGTCCGGGGTGGTGGTCATCTGGGTCCTTCGGTGGGGAGGGCCGGTCAGGCGGCGGCGGTCGCGGGGGCGAGGGGCTCGGTGAGCGCGTAGTGGCTCGGCCGGCCGCCGGCCCGGACCAGCTCGGCGCCCCGCGCCTCGGCCTCGCTGCGCTTGACGAGCACGTAGCCGCCGTCGCCGGTGTCGAGGGCGACGCTGTGCCAGGGCGTCAGCCAGTTGTCGGGGGTCCGGACGAGGTGGATGCCGAGCTTCTCCGCCCCGCAGGGCTGCGGGTGGATGGACAGCCGCAGCGCGCCGGGGAACCGGTCGGCGAGCAGGTCGCCCCACGCCTTGCTGCGCTGGATGACGACGTAGGCGCGGGCGCGGGCGTCGCGCTGGAGGGCGGCCCGGCTGCCGGTGTACTCGGGGGTGTTGCCGTCCTCGAAGAGGAAGCGGGTGATGGCCCGGTACAGCGGCGCCTCCTCGCCGGCCCGGACGCGCTTGCGCAGCTGCTCCAGCGGCTCGGCGTAGCGCTCGGAGAGGATCTCCCGCATCCGGTCGTGGCCGAGACCGGCCAGCTCCGGCAGGTCCTCCAGGTTGAACAGGCCGATGCCGCTCGGCCGGGGCAGCGCGTCGATCAGTGCCTGCATCTCGCGCTGGTAGGCGGTGATGTGCTCGTCGGGGATGCCGACCGCGTCGCTGAAGACCCGTCCGTCGGAGCAGATGAGGATCTCGGCGCCCGGCGCGTACACCTCGCGGATGTCCGCGGTCAGGCCGCTGAGGAACTCCAGCGCCAGCTGCTCGGCCTTGTCGGGCAGGAAGCCGAGCACCTTGGCGGTGTTGGGCGACTTCCCGGGGAAGGCGGGGAGGACGAAGCGCACCGGCTCGCCGGCCGCGACGTACCGCTCGACCCGGGCGAGGTGGGCGTCCCGGCAGTCCGGGCAGGGGGTGAGCGCACAGTTGCCCGTCCGCTGGCCCTTGCGCTGGTGACGCAGGACCAGCTCCATGACTCCACGTGCGACGCGCGTGACGTCGGAGTCCGACATTCGGTGCCCTCCCAGGATCTGACGTTCAAGATCTACTAGGGCCATTCTGACAAAGAATTAGAACTTTCAAGTAATGTCATTCGTTCATAGTATCGAGCTATGGACCTGGAAGTTCGCCATCTCAGAGCCGTCTGCGCCATAGCGGACGCAGGCAGCATCACCAAAGCGGCGGCCGCGCTCGGGGTCTCCCAGCCGACGCTCACCACGCAGTTGCGAAGGATCGAGCGGCTGCTGGGCGGCGCCCTGTTCGTACGGTCCCTACAGGGGGCCTCGCCCACGGCGCTGGGCGAGTTCGTGCTCGCCAAGGCGCGGACGGTGCTGCCCACCGTCGAGGCGATCCAGCGGGAGTCGGCGCTGCACGCCGGCTCCACCGACGGCCGGCGGCCGCTGCGCTACGTCGCCACGCCGGGCCCGCTGGCGGTGGGCCTGCTCCGGGAGCTGAAGAGCCTCTTCCCCGGCGCGCTGCCGACCCTGCGCACGGAGACGAACCTGTCCACCGCCGCCGACCTCGTGCTCAGCGGACAGCAGGACCTGGCCGCCGTGGTGGAGTACATCCGCCCCGGCTTCGAACTGCCGGCGGACCTGCGGTCGGCGACCGTCGCCACCGAACCGGCCTTCGTCCTGCTGCCGGCCACCCACCCGCTGGCCGCGCAGCCCGTGGTCGCCCTCGCGGAACTGGCCAAGGCCGAGTGGACCCTGTCCGCGAGTCAGGGCAACGGCCTGTTCGAATGCTTCGCCGCGGCCTGCGCCGACGCGGGCTTCACCGCGACCGTCCGCCACGACGCCGAGACCGGCTCGGCCCGCGAACTCATCGCCGACGGCCAGGCGGTGGGCCTGGGCCAGGCCACCTTCCGCACGACCCCCGGCATCGTCCCGCGCCCGCTCACGGGCACCCCCCTGCTCATCCGCCACCGGCTGCTGTGGCACGGCCGGGGAGCCCTCGACGCCCACGCCCCCGCCGTCGCCGCCCGCGCCGAACGCGTCTACGCCACGGCCGTGCGGCGCAGCCCGCACTACCTGGACTGGCTGGCCGACCACCCGGCACCGCAGTCCTGACGCCGCATCGCACCCGAGCCGGGGCGTGCGACGCCGCGCCTGCCGGGCTGCGGGGCCGATCAGCTCCATACTGCGAGCACGGCCCGGAGCCGGTGGTCAGGAGGATCAGCCCGACATGCCCGACGAATCGCTTCCCGTGCGGACGACCCGGCGCCGCATGCTCCACGCGCTCGCGGCGGCGGGCGGTCTCACCGCCTGCCGCGGGCCGGCGGCGCGGGCGGCGGTCCCGCAGCCGACGCGCCCG
>NZ_JAIXMK010000092.1:0-6598 GCF_020328095.1 Streptomyces sichuanensis | reverse complement strand
GGGACCGCGGCGCCGCCCGGTCGGCTGCGGTGCGGGAGCCGTGCCCGCATCCGTGCCGCCGGTGTCCCCGCCGTCGGTCCCGGCCGCCGGCGCCTCCGCGCGGCGCGCCCGCCGGCCACCACCCTGAGCGCCCGGAGCCGCGTCCTGGCTGCCGCCGCCCTGCGGATCGGCGTCCGGGCTCATGCCCCGCGCGCGCTGCGTCGGCATCGGCATGACGGTCGTCAGGTTCTCGGTGTCCGGCCCCTGCGGCTGCGCGGACGCCGGGACCGGGCCCGCGTCGGCCGAGACCGGGACCTCCAGGACGTACGCCTTGCCGCCCGACGTGCCGGGCAGGTCGTGGGTCTGCAGCACGCCGCCGTGCCGGCGGACGATGCCGCGCACGAGCGGGCCGTGCACCGGGTCGCCGCCGGGGTACGGCCCGCGGACCTCGACGCGCACGACGTCGCCGCGCTGCGCCGCCGCGACGACGATCGTCGAGTCGCCGGAGCCCGGACCGGATCCGGAGGCGGAGGTGGACGTCGAGCCCGTGGCGTCGACGCCGGCGACGTCCGCGATCAGGTGCGCGAGCGCCTGGGCGAACCGCCCGGCGTCCACCTCGGCCTCGATCGCCGGGGCGTGGACGGCGAACTGCGCCCGCCCGGGGCCGATCAGCTCGACCGCGCCGTCGACGCCGGCCGCGACGACCTCGTCGAGCTTGGCCTTCTTCCGTTCGAGCTTGTCCTGACCGGCGTCCAGCCGCTGGTAGGCGAGGACGTTGTCGACGAGCGTCGTCATCCGCGCGTAGCCGGCGGCCAGGTGGTGCAGGATCTGGTTCGCCTCGGGCCAGAGCTGGCCGGCCGGGTCGTCGGCCAAGGTGCCCAGCTCGGCACGGAGTTGGTCGAGGGGTCCGCGCAGGGAGCCGTCCAGCGTGGCCAGCAGCTGGGCGTGGCGCGCGGCGAGGGCGTCGTACGGGCGCCGGTCGGTGAAGGTCATCACGGCGCCGACGAGCTGGTCGCCGTCGCGCACGGGCGCGGTCGTCAGGTCGACCGCCACCGCCCGGCCGTCCTTGGCCCACAGCACCTGCCCGCGCACCCGGTGCTTGCGGCCGGAGCGCAGGGTGTCGGCGATGGGCGACTCCTCGTACGGGAACGGCGTGCCGTCCGCGCGCGAGTGGTGGATGAGGGGGTGCAGCTCGCGGCCGCCGAGGTCGCTCGCGCGGTAGCCGAGGATCTGCGCCGCCGAAGGGTTGACGAGGACGACCTTGCCGGCGGTGTCCACGCCGACGACGCCCTCCGCCGCCGCGCGCAGGATCATCTCGGTCTGCCGCTGCGAGCGGGCGAGCTCGGCCTCGGTGTCGACGGTGCCGGTCAGGTCGCGGACGACGAGCATGAGCAGCTCGTCGTCGTAGGAGGCGTGCGGCTCCGCGTACGGGGTGCGGCCGTCGAGGTTGGCGCTGGTCACCTCGACGGGGAACTGGGTGCCGTCCGTGCGCCGGGCGATCATCCGCGTCGGCTTGGTGCGTCCGCCGTCGGCGTCGTCGCGCGGCGGCCGCAGACCGCCCGGGATGCGCCGCGAGTCGAAGTCGGGCAGCAGGTCGAGCAGCCCGCGTCCGACGAGACCGGTGCCGGGCACCTCGAACGTCTCCAGCGCGATGTGGTTGGCGTTGACGACCGTGCCGTTGCAGTTGACCAGCAACAGGGCGTCGGGCAGGGCGTCGAGTATGGCTGCGAGGCGAGCAGCGCCTCGGGATGGCCTGCTGCTCACGACGACGCTTCCTCCCTGATTACCGCACCTTGCCGACCGCTCCGGGCGGATTTGCGCCGCCTCGGGGCCTGTCATTGAGGGGAAGTCTACGGGCTGCCGTTACGGGCGCTACTGCGGATGACGGGTGTGCCGGAGGCCGTCACCGGGTCGCTGCCGGGCGTCTCGGGCAGGCCGGACATGCCCCTCGTGTCCGCGTTCGTGGTGACCTCGGCGTCACTCCCGGCCGGTTTGCACGACCGATTTCTTCGGCGAGCCCTTCGACTCCCCGAACACGATGGAGAACTTGTTCCACCGCGCCGTCTCGCACCCGTCCTTCCTGTTGAAGTCGGCGCTCACCGGCCGGCCCGCCCAGGTGCCGCTCACGTGCGCCCGGTCCGGGCCGCCGTAGAGCATCGTGCACATCTGGCCCTTCGGCACGGGGGCGAAGGGGTCCTTCCCCCACTGGGTCTGCCCGTCGACCTGATCGCACGCCTCCCTGGCACGCGGGTGCGTGCCGCCGGCCGGGTGGCAGTACAGCTCGAACGTGCCGTCGTGCCCGCCGGTGTCCCGGACGGTGATCGTGAGGTGGTCGCCGCCGCGCTCCGGCCCGTCGGCGTCGCCCAGCGGGAGCGGGGCTGCCGTGGCGACGGCCGTGGCGGCGAGGAACGGGGCGGCCAGCGCGGCGGCGAGGGCGACGCGGCGGAGTGACATGCGGATACTCCCGGGGATGCGAGTGGGGCGGGGACGGGCGGCCGGAATCCGGGCCGGACCCCTCGTGACGAACTAACGCGCCGGAGCGCCCCGCGTTGCGCGCCGTAATGCCCTTTGCCCAGGGCAGCGGTCGCCCGGTACCGTAGGGTGCGATTGGTGGCGAGCCCCCGGGCTGTGTCATCATCTGCACGCGACACCCGCGCATGCGCGGATGTAGTTGGAGGCGTCGCCTAGTCCGGTCTATGGCGCCGCACTGCTAATGCGGTTTGGGTCTTAAAGCCCATCGAGGGTTCAAATCCCTCCGCCTCCGCAGTCGCCGGAAGCCCCGGTCGTCCTTGTGACGGCCGGGGCTTTTGCATGGGCGCGTCCGCAGCGACGTCTGCACGGCGACGTCTGCAGGGCCGCGTCGCGGACCGCGATCTTCCGATACGTCCCCGCGACACCCCCGCCCCCACCCCGCATGATCTTGTCGATCCGCTGTTTCTGCAGGTCAGAAGGGGTGTGGGTAATGGATTTCGTCTGGCGGCGAGGTTCATGTAATGTTGTCCACGCAACGCCGACCGGCAAGAAAGTCCGCCGGAAAGCCGAGCGCTCGTAGCTTAACGGATAGAGCACTTGACTACGGATCAAGAGGTTGCAGGTTCGAATCCTGCCGAGCGCACAGCCGAACGCAGGAGCCGATATCGGTCCCTGGAGTTCGACCGTCGCGGGGTGGAGCAGCTCGGTAGCTCGCTGGGCTCATAACCCAGAGGTCGCAGGTTCAAATCCTGTCCCCGCTACTAAGACCGCAGGCCCGGTACCACTGGTACCGGGCCTGCGGCGTTTCCGGCTCCGGGGTGGCGCGGCCGAACGCCCCTGCCGCCGTCCACGGATTCTCAGACGATTCACAGGGTGGGGAAAGACCCCTCTCACCCACCGCTCCCACCATCGTCACCATGCCGACCACCGCCTCGCCCCAAGGGCGTACCCAGCTGCTGCACGATGACGGAAGTCCCGTACGCGTCCTGGTCGTGGGCGGCGAGGCGCCGCTCGCCGACCTGCTCTCCCTCGCCCTGCGCTACGAGGGCTGGCAGGTGCGGTCGGCCGCCGACGGCGCCGAAGCGGTCCGCAGCGCCCGGGAGTTCCGGCCGGACGCCGTCGTCCTCGACGTGATGCTCCCCGACATGGACGGCCTGGCCGTGCTGGGCCGGCTGCGGCACGACCGGCCGGACGTTCCGGTGCTCCTCCTGACCGCCAGGGACTCCGTCGAGGACCGCATCGCCGGGCTCACCGCCGGCGGCGACGACTGCGTCACCAAGCCGTTCGGCCTGGAGGAGGTCGTCGCCCGGCTGCGCGGGCTGCTGCGCAGGTCGCGGACGGTGGCGCCGCGAGGCGACTCCCTCCTGACCGTCGGCGACCTCGTCCTGGACGAGGACAGCCACGAGGTCACCCGGGGCGGCACCGGGATCCACCTCACCGCCACCGAGTTCGAGCTGCTGCGCTTCCTGATGCGCAATCCGCGCCGGGTGCTCAGCAAGCCGCAGATCCTCGACCGCGTCTGGTCGTACGACTTCGGGGGGCAGGCCAACATCGTCGAGCTCTACATCTCCTACCTGCGCCGGAAGATCGACGCCGGCCGCGAGCCCATGATCCACACGCGGCGCGGGGCCGGCTACCTGATCAAGCCCGCGGTCTCTCCCGCGCTCGAAGGGCGGCAGAAATAAGAACTTGTACGGCGTAGAAGAAACCCTGTACGGTGTACAACACATTCGTTGTACACCGTACAGGGGGGAATCATGACGGCGACGACCGCCGACACTTCGTCAGGGGCCACGGCCGAGCAGCAGCCGCACCGGCATCCCACGCGCTGGCTGGTCCTCGGCGTCATCTGCCTCGCCCAGCTCACCGTGCTGCTGGACAACACCGTGCTGACGGTCGCCATCCCCTCGCTCACCGAGGACCTGGGGGCCGGCACCGCCGACATCCAGTGGATGATCAACGCGTACTCGCTGGTCCAGGCCGGCCTCCTGCTCACCGCCGGCAGCGCCGCCGACCGCTACGGGCGCAAGAAGCTCCTCGCCGTCGGCCTCGGCCTCTTCGGCCTCGGCTCGCTCGCCGCGTCGGTCTCCGGGACCACCGGCCAGCTGATCGCCGCCCGCGCCGGCATGGGCATAGGCGGCGCCCTGCTGATGACGACCACGCTCGCCGTCGTCGTGCAGGTCTTCGACGACGAGGAGCGCCCCAAGGCCATCGGCCTGTGGGGAGCGGTGAGCGCGCTCGGCTTCGCCGGCGGGCCGATCGTCGGCGGCGCCCTGCTCAACCACTTCTGGTGGGGCTCGATCTTCCTGATCAACCTGCCGGTCGCCGTGCTCGGCATGCTGGCCGTGCTCAAGTGGGTGCCCGAGTCCAAGAACCCCTCGGGCGACCGTCCCGACCTGCTCGGCGCACTGCTGTCCACGATCGGCATGACGGGCGTCGTCTTCGCCATCATCTCCGGCCCCGCCCACGGCTGGACCTCCACCCGGGTGCTCACGTCCGCCGCCGTCGGCGTCGTCACGCTGGCCTTCTTCGCGCTGTGGGAGGCCCGCTGCCCGTACCCGATGCTGGACATGCACTTCTTCCGCAACAGCCGCTTCGTCGGTGCGGTCTCGGGCGGCATCCTCGTCGCCTTCGGCATGGGCGGCTCGTTCTTCCTGCTCGGTCAGCACCTGCAGCTCGTGCTGCACTACGACCCGCTGGAGACCGGCCTGCGCATGACGCCGCTGGCGCTGGTCATCGTCGTCCTCAACTTCACGGGAGTGGGTGCCCGCCTGCTGCCGAAGATCGGCACCCCGGCCGCCATCGCCGGTGGCATGGGCCTGCTCGCCGCCGGTCTGGCCGCCATCGCCGTCCTCGGGGCGCACGGGTACGGCGGAATGCTGCTGGGCCTGATCCTCATGGGCATCGGCATCGCGATCAACATGCCGGCCATGGCGAACGCGATCATGTCCGCGATACCGCCGGAGAAGGCGGGCGTGGGCGCCGGCGTCAACGGCACCCTGCAGGAGACCGGCAACGGCCTGGGCGTCGCGGTGCTGGGCGCGGTGCTCAACTCCCGCTTCTCGGCGCTGCTCCCGGCCGTCGCGGCGGGTGCCGGTTCCCTGCCCGAGGCGCTGGCGAAGGCCGGCTCGGCGGACGAGCGTGAGGCGATCTCGGACGCCTTCGCCACCGGCGTCCAGACCAGCCAGCTGGTCGGTGCGTGCGCCGTACTGGCCGGAGGCGTACTGGCGGCCGTCCTGTTGTGGCGGGCGGAGCGGGCCGAGCGCTGACATCCCGATGATCGGGGCATCCCGGGGCCGGGGCGGAGGGCACGACGGTGCACCGCCCCGGCCCCTCTAGCATGCGGATACGCACACGGAAAGCGAGAAGTCAGATGGCAAGGAGCCCGCGGACCAGCGTATGGCTGGCCGGCGAGGAAAAGACGAAGGCTCCGAAGCGGAAGGCGGCGGAGCCCGGCGGCGAAGGGACGCTGGACCGGGACCGCATCGTCGCCACCACGGTCCGGATGCTCGACGCCGAGGGGCTCGCGAAGTTCTCGATGCGCCGCCTGGCGGCGGAGCTCGGTGTGACGGCCATGTCGGTCTACTGGTACGTCGACAACAAGGACGACCTGCTGGAGCTGGCGCTGGACCGGGCGGCCGGCGACATGCGGGTGCCCGACCCGGGCGACGAGGGCGCCGACTGGCGCGAGCAGGTGCGGGAGCTGGCGACGGAGTACCGCGCCATGCTCATCGCCCACCCCTGGGTGGCCCGGCTGGTGGGCCAGTACCTCAACGTGGGTCCCAACTCGATGGCCTTCGCCGACGCCGCACTGCGGGTGGAACGGAACATCGGGATCGCGAAGGACGGGGCGAACGCGGTCCTCGGCGTCATCTTCCAGTTCGTCTACGGGTTCGCCACGGTCGAGGCGCTGTCCAAGGAGCGCTACCAGGAGTCCGGAGTGACCGAGGACGAGTACCTCAAGCACGTCAGGGAGACGGTCGCGGACCGGCCGGAGTTCACCGAGCTGTACAAGGAGGCCGCGGAGATGATGGAGGCGCGCAGCGCCGAATCCGTCGCGGCCATGCGCGAACGGGACTTCGCCTTCGCCCTCGACATGATGATCGCCGGCATCGAGGCCATGCGGGACCGCTGACCGACGGGCCCG